>CACERX010000009.1 GCA_902562015.1 uncultured SAR324 cluster bacterium | reverse complement strand
TTCTGTTTCATTCCATAAAATAAGGAGTGAAACTGATTCCCTGAAGAAAATTTTTAAATCCTTATCTGCTTCACCGTGAACCCATTTGTTAAAAATCGCAAAATTCTTTTGACCTCCCAAACAAACTGTATGAGGCCATAAAAGATAGGTGTTCCATACTTTGGCTAATTTCAGTTTATCAAATCTCTGTTTTTTCGGCCATTCCTCCTCAAAATTCTTTTTTTGAACCGGTGTTTTTGCTGTCAGACGTTTTAATTCCTCATAGCTTCCTCTTGATCTTTCATAAAACCAGTAAGTTGTTTTTGAACCTTTGGTAGGATCTGGAGCTGGCAACTTTTCTGAAATTGCCTGAATTTGCGGGTGGGGTTTCTTGTTTGCTGACAGATCAGCTAACTGTACTCTATTCTGCGAATTAGAATATTCACTTATTAGAGGGACTATCTCTTCAACACGATCGTGGTCATGAATTACTGTGAGCTTCATCTGCACAAAAATATTTGAAAGTTTGTCTTCATTATTCTTTTCTCTGAGTATTTCTAAATTACGTAATTGATTATTTTGTTTAATTAAAATTTCTTGACTAATTAAATGTCCAAATTCTGATTGAGCTTTATGTTCCGGGTGGAAGTCACGGTTACGAATTTTAGGACTAATAACAACTGTATTTTCAATTCTTTCAATTCTTTCATTAAGAGTTTTATATATCTCTTCTTTAATAATTTGTGAAAATAAATTCCCCGGGTCATCCTTATCACCTAGTTCGTTTTTATTTACCATCCTGCCAACAGTGAGACATAATGCTCTAATTGGTCCTGCGTTATGCACACTTAAAAAAATTTCAGGTTCTGTAACTAGCATAGACCGATATAATAAAATTATCACACGTGTTAAAGGAGATATAGAATTTATTTCTCTAATTAATTCAATATTATATGTGATAATTAGGCTATATTTTTTTACTTTGATCTTTTTGAGAGCATCTTCTGAGTTTTTGGATGTTTCCAAATGAAAAAAATCATTCTCCAATCGGTTTACCATTTGTTTTAGGTTCCAATCTTTATAATCTACAATTAAAATTGGGTGAAGTTCTTCACCCGGCAGAAACTCCGCCACACAAAAAGGACAGAGACCCATTGCTTTTACATTTATTCTATTTTTTATTGAAGTATCATAAGAATGTCCTTCCGGACAGAGCCACCAGACTTTTTTGTTACTATCTGGAGTAAAATCTTCAGGCTTCAGTTTTCCATTCTTTTCAGAGTCCCATTCTTTTAAGATATTAGGGAACTCTATAGTCCATTTACTCGCTTTTTTATCTTTTTTTGACATTTAATTTACACCCGCCATTTATGCTTCTAATATATTTGGGAAAATAATTTTTGAAACGAATTTCATCCTGTTAATCAATTTTGCTTGCTTCTTATATCACTAGTCTGCTGAATAGTACAGTCACCTTTTTTTACTCGGTTAATATAAAACTCGTAATCCTCGCCATGTAGGACCATCCCATTCCCATCCTGGTTTTATATTTCTTGCCTTTTTAAAATTTTCAGAGCCATATTTCTTTTTAATTTCAGCCTTATATTCCTCAAGAATCCTGTCAATTTTTGCATCTAACTCTTCCCGGGTTTTGCCACTCCCAACAATTTTGCAGGTCGGGCAAGTTCCATTTATTAAAGGACATACAGTGATCCTTTCACAGACCAACTTATATTCCTGTCCATGAGAAAGTGATACTCCAGTTGAAAAAGCTAAAATTAGTATAATTTTTTTCATAATAACCTCTTTTGTCTGACTGGTTAAAATTATTAAAGATTCGATATTCATATAGATTTAGTTTTTAAAATTAATACAAAGAATCACTTATCATCAAGATTTTCAGCAAGAAGCTTTGTTATTTTAAGTGCCTCATCATAATTTCCCCATGAAACAAATTTCTGATGCACAATTACTAATGCTTTATGAATTATTTCCATATGTTCATCTCGACAAATACAGAATTGCGACACTTCATTGGAACAAAAAGCGGATGCCCAATCAGATTCATTACTCTTACTATGCATTCCCTCTTCTATACTGATGTAATTGTTTATTTGATTTTCCATAATATTTTTAACCTAAATTAGTAATAATCTATTTTTAGACTAATATTAAAACTGCTGACCCTTAAGAATATAAATACGCTTGTTTAGAAGAAATTCTCTGATTCAAGCCATGCACGAAGATCTTCCCAGAGTTCATAACTGCTACCATCGGGACTGCTGATGAACCACTCGCCAGAAAAACACAATGCCTTTCGGCTAGGCGGCAGGTGACTGACTTTATTTGTGAAGGATAAATATGCAGACATTTTTTGAACCTCAGGATCTTCTTTAAGAAGATCCTCATTGATCCAGTTGAATTCCTTTAAATTATTATTTTCATTCATTGCAGGCTCCTGTTTTAATTTTTAATGAAGCCATTATATTTTTGAGGACATTATAAGGTCCAGGTCCTACGGGGGTTTGGGAGGCATAATAGACTGTAATCTGTCAAGGACCCCCGTTGAACCTCAAGGTTCAAATCCAGGAGTATTAAAATGGTCACATCACTTTGATAGTGTGCTGGTTGAATGTCCCAGAGGAATAGTTCCTAAATCTTTGTGTGAAAAACTTACAATGGAGGAATAATATGCTGAATATAATTGAAGATAAACTTAATGAGATAAAACTTGGCGAGTCACAACATTACCGGAATATGAGCATTTTTCCGCTTTTTACTTCAGGACAATCCAAACTCGAATATGAAATGCTGCGAAAGGCATTAAACCATGAATACCTGAAAATTACCGAAATTTCTGAGACCGGTTCCGTCCCTGAGCTTAAAATATATAATACTTCCGAATACCACATTCTGTTGCTGGACGGACAGGAACTTGAGGGTGCCAAACAGAATCGTGTACTTAATACAACTATATTAGTATATCCGGAATCTGAGCTAAGTGTACCTGTAAGTTGTACTGAACAGGGACGTTGGGCCAGTATATCGGCATCATTTCGTGATTCAGATAAGATAATGTTCGGAAGAGCCCGCGAGAAAAAAATGAGCCATGTTCACCAGTCACTAAAATATGGGGAAGGCTATCGGTCAAATCAACAGGAAGTCTGGCAAGATATTTCAACATTACAAAGAAAAAGAAAGGCCAGTTCAGCAACTTCAGCGATGAAGGATATTTTTGATTCTGAAAAGGGGAATCTGGATAATTTTCTGAATAACTTCAAACCTATCGAAGAACAATGCGGAATAATAGTCGGCCTTGGAGGAAAGGTGGCGGGATTTGAATACTTATCTAGTTCAGATTGTTATCTCGAAGTCCATAACCAGCTTGTAGCTAGCTATACAATGGATGCCCTGGACGAAGCATTCCCCGGAATGATGCAGGAACTCCCTATTGAAGAATCCCAGCGTTTTATGGAACACTTATGGAGTGCCACCCAAGATACTTATCCATCTGTTGCGGCTGGAAATGATATTAGACTCGAATCTGATTTTCTCATCGGCTCTGCTCTAGTTGAAAAAGAGGAGCTGATTCATCTTTCGGCCTTTTCAAGGCAGATTGGTAAAAAGCATTATCCGAATCGAATAGCTGGTTACCGTCATAGGAACCAAGGTAAAAATAGCTAAAATATTTATAGTGAAACTTTCAGGTCGAGTTTACGAAAATCATCGTTCATTAAAAAAAGGACCATCACCTTCATGGTTTTCGTAGTGGAACTGGGCATAACGAAAAGCTCGGAAATGAAAGCGTGCATTAGCTAAATGGTCCAGACAAAACGCTTCACGGGAATTTGTTATCCTGCTATATTCAAAAACTATGAATGGACTCAGAGCCAGCATTCTGTCAGACAAAGGATCCCGCAGGAACAGTTCTTCAGGATTATATTTCTCGGCTAGCTCAAGAGTCCCGCTTTGTGGAGCAAAGTAACCTCCCCTGAGATATTTGACGCTATACCGGTACCTTTCACCAGGCAGGAATTTTTGAATTGAATCGATATAGACGAGCTCGTATTCAAGAAGACTTGCACTGAGTTTACACATTTCATTCCATAGATCGGAGAACTGTTCCAGCCATTCAAGAGCCCTGGCATTATCAGGTATAACCGTTTCATGAATTTGATTCCGGAGTTTAACCAGATCTTTAAGAACTTCTGAAAATTTGGACCAGCTTCCATCATCCTTCAGAAGAAGTTTAACAAAATCTTTGACAACCTTCCCCTCTTTATTATGGTCTTTGAATGCTCTTGTGATTAACATTCCTATCCAATGCCATGATCCGTCTGTAACAGAATTTTGCCTGAAACGTTCGTTAACAAGATCATTTGTTTTCGGGTCAAAACAATCTGCCGCTTTATATTCAGCGCAAAGAAGTGAAAAAAAATATTTGTGGACAATTCCAATTGCAGCTATAGCTAGAAGGTATCTCCTGTTTGGATCTTTCTCCGAATTAAGTATGTCCTGTGCATATGCTAGAGGCAGAGGTAGATCGGTACGAAGCCATATTTCTTCTGGAGTTTTAACTTTTCTATTTGTCAAAAGAAAATTTCGCTCCAGCTCTCGTTTCTGATCCAACAAATTTGTTAGTTCCTCTCGGTAATCTTGATTTAGATCTTCAAGTTTCTTATTTTCAATCATAGTTTTTCTAAGTTCTTTTTTTAGAATATTTATTTCTTCAATTGCTTCAAAGGCTATGCTGCCTAAATTCTCACTTCCCTCTTCCCTTATTGACTCCCAATCTCCTTCTATCTCAACGCTTTTAAAAATATCTGGACTTTCTATTATGTCTGGAACTGAAGAGTAAGTTTCTTCATTCCCAACGGAGTTATCAATAAGGTTTGGAGAAACTTCTACTTCCATGTTTTCAAGGTAATTATTGAGAAAACTAAAAATTGAACTTTCCGGCGTGACAATGTTTATTTCTCTGATGTATTTAGGAGATAATTCCATTACTTGTCCCGTAAGAGAACCTACAATGACCTCTATAACAAGTAGTTTTGGCAGATTCAGCGTACCACTGCCGATAAGAGGGATTGTCAATCGTTTTAGACGCCGTTCTTCACATTCCCGGAGCAGATTCGTAACACCTGTCATTATAGTATTTAAGATAACTTTCTGGAATCTCTCCGACAGTACATCATGTTCATCAAATTCATTTGCAGCTGCAACCATCTCATCCATGTCGCCGTGAGTCGACAAATGAAAAACGAAACTACAGGGAAGATTATCTGATTCAGTAACACATACCTGTCCAAGCGGAACCGGTTTGGGGTAAGCTTCATTATTTGCGAGAATTGACTCGAGACGTCCACCGGTCAGCTCATTAATTCGTGAAGCAACTGATCTGCTGCCACCCAGTACCATCGCAGTATTGGCAGAATTGACCATTGCATCAGTCCTTATGGCTGTAATGTCACCTTTGACAGCCATTATTTTTACAGGAGAGATTGCCTGATTGATGGTGACAGTGGTGCTCATAAAATACGTGTTAATTTTATGTATCTTTGGGAAAAGGAATAATCTCCCTTGAACCACTTGTAGTTCTGACAAGTTTACGGAGGCCCGCTTTTCTCACTAATGGATCCAAATTTTTTCGCATCATGTTGTCCTGATCGCTGTATACTTCTTCATCTTCTTCACCTTGTTCAAGTGATCTCAGATATTTATACATTTTCTCAGAATGTAGTTTAAAACTGAAAACTGATTCGGGTGACTTCCCCAGAGGTGAATCAATAATTTCTGGAAAAAGTTTTATCTCCCATGTGTCAGATGTGGGTTTTTTAAGTACAAAAGAGAAAAATTCCCCATTGAAGAAAAGATTCTCACTGTTTACAGAGAGCCTGAACCAGTTGCGGTCATAAGACTCGATCAGAGGTAATTCGGAACTATCAAGTTTATTCTGCAATGTTATAATAGACTCTATAAGTTTGCTGTCCTTAATTTCAAACCAACCTGATAGACATAATGAAATAGATGATTTTACAGTCAGTGGATAATCTTTACCATGTCGCCTGTGCCAAGCCATTGCTAATAAGATACTCAATTCATCATTCTCCAAATTCACGTAGTATTTCTTTTCGTTATGCCCTGTAGGACCGCATTGAAAAGGGTCTCCTGATACTATTGGCATATCAATCATTTCATTGAACTGGTAATTGTCCTCAAATGATTCCGGCAGTTCAATTAACTGATTCAGTATATTGCCCTCATTTTTCTCATAATGCTCATGCCATGCTTCTATAAATGCCATTTTATTGCCTTTTTGTGAACGAACTACCTCTTGCAGTGTAAACCAGACAGTCGGATTTTTACCAATCACCTCCTCATTCCCTTTAGCATTACTTAAACCACCGAGCCGTCTGAATCCGTTGAAATTAAGTTTTATTGGGAAAATTGATATTTCGTAGCACGTATAGGCATGACTTGCACCTGCACCCTCCAGTTTAAAATAGGGATCAAGTCTGAAAGCTTTACCAGCAGAATATTCTGAAGAATTGAGTTCAAGTTCCTCTTCAAGTTCTCTTTTCAGTGCCTGTGGTAAGGAATCTAAAGCTTTACTGGATGATGAGCTTTGAAGGACTTTTAGTAGCTCTGATGTATTAAATTCTTTAAGATTATTTATAAGATCTGGCATGCTTAGGCGACCACCGGGCAAAACAAAATGAGGGATCCCTTCTCGCTGTTTATCTTCTCTTTCTGTAAAAAGAAGGTGATCGTCGATTTTTATAAGAGCCCATGCCACATATATCTGACGGATTGGGCGAAGATCACTGCCACTGCTACCTTTCATTCTCAGATTTTCAAGTTCTGAAATAATTTTTCTATGTTTATCAGAGTTCATATTATCTGCCCACCATCCTGATGGAAACCAATATCCGTCTTTGACAGACATTACCTCAAGCCATGATTTTGCAGCCAATAAGGCGGGGAATGAAATGAACTGCCAATTTCCCACCTCAAGTTCAATTGGCTCAAACAAACCAGCTTTACTCCACTGGAGTTCAACCATCTCTATGACAACCTGTATTGCGTCATTTGAAACAAGAGTCTGCTCTTTAAGAATTTCACATAGTTTATCCCTTGAAATCTTGTCTCTGTATTCTCCCTCTTCTGCTACAAGCGGGAGGTTATCTAGAATATTTTTAAGAAGTTTGATTATCTGTTCCAATTTTTCCTAAGCATTCTGGACTATTTAAATGATTAAAATAAATATTATTAAATTATTATTGCCAACAAACTACACTTCTTTCTAATTAAAGACAACTTACGTTTAAGGATAAAATTTACAAATTTAGCGATTCGAATTTTTATCATTTTAATTCTCAAAAAATTTTTACAGCTTCTTTAGATATACCATTGAGTCCTGAGATTTAAATTCTCATAATCTTTATTTGCCCCAAAAATTTCAAGGGACATATAATTCCCTTTTGCAAAATTTCCATAATTATTATATATCATGTTGTTTTGTAACTAATTTGAGAATTTACAAAAAATAATCAGAAACAGATTTTGATAGATATAATCGGTAATTCAGAATTAGAGCATATTTGATGGGTGAGTATAAAGGAAATTACAAGGATGGGAAATATCATGGACAAGGTACATATACTTGGGATGACGGAGATAAATATGAAGGGGAATGGAAGCAGGGTAAAAAACATGGTTATGGAATTTACACTCATTTTAACGGAGTAAAATATGTAGGAGAATGGAAGCAGGGTAAAAAACATGGGCACGGAAGCTATACTTGGGATGACGGAGAAAAATATGTAGGGGAATGGAAGCAGGATAAAAAACATGGGCACGGAATCTACACTTATGCTGACGGAGAAAAAAGTGTGGGAGAATGGAAGGATGGAGAGTTACTTGAACAAGAAAGACGCACTTCAACTGACAGAGAAAAATATGAAAATGAATTGGAAGAAGTTAAAATAAATTTACATGAGGGTCCTGGAATTGAACTGGGCATGACGATGAAAGAGGTAGAAAAACGATTTATTTTGAAAACACTTCATGATGCTAGAGGGAACCGGACACATGCAGCAAATACATTAGGTATAGCCCTTAGAACTTTGAGAAATAAACTAAATGAATTTCGTGAAGATGTTGACCAGATTAATTTTGATGGACTAACAAATTATGAGGATGGTGATCAAGTAGAAAAACATTTAGGACTTGGAATTAAAGTGGGAATGTCGATGAAAGAGGTAGAAAAACGATTTATTTTGAAAACACTTCATGATGTTAGAGGGAACCGGACACATGCAGCAAATACATTAGGTATAGCCCTTAGAACTTTGAGAAATAAACTAAATGAATTTCGTGAAGATGTTAACCGGACTAATACTGATGTATTAACAAATGATGTGGAAAAAGAGTTCGAGAAGGAAGTGTTAGAGAAAGTTAATGCTGAAGATACTTTGAAAGAAGAGGAATCCAATGTAATAATTATTGATGGGAGTGGATTTAAGACTGTTAAGATAAAAAATTAATTCAAAATATCTGTAATTTTGTAGGATATATTTATTTGTTTATGATTTAGTATATATTAATTCAAAATTTAAATTATTTCTCCAAATTCCTCGATTTCGAAACAACACTTCTAAAACATATAATTATTCTGTCCAAATATATAGTAAATTTGTGAAACATTTTTTCATAATTCTTTCCGTAATTCTCCTATCACCCCAGGCTTTCTCTCAAAATACACAAATAACATCTTTCTCCAAGTCCAAGAAGCTACTTCTAAAGGTCTACAAGGATAATCCTGTCACTCTCTACTGTGGTTGCTCATTCAAGGGTAAGAAACCCAACCTGTCTTCATGTGGATACATTCCCAAAAAGGACAAAAAAAGAGCTAATCGAATTGAATGGGAACATGTTGTTCCTGCACATGCATTCGGTCAGTCTTTCTCTGAGTGGAGAACTGGACATCCAAAGTGTGTCAGTAAGAATGGTAAGAAGTTTAAAGGGAGAAAGTGCGCACAAAAGGTGAATGAAGAATACAGAAGAATGCAAGCAGACATGTTTAATCTCTACCCTGCCATAGGAGAGGTGAATGGAAGAAGAAGCAACTACTCAATGGGAATCATTGAAGGAGAGATAAGGGAGTTTGGAAAATGTGATGTTGAAATAAAGAGCCGGAAAGTTGAACCACGGGAAGAGATTCGAGGTGAGATTGCGAGAACATATATGTATATGGACTCTGTTTACTCTGGCAGAGGGATTATCTCAAAGAAAAACTGGAAACTCTTTGAAGCATGGCATAGAAATGACCCTGTAGATGAGTGGGAGTGTGAAAGAGCAAAAAGGATTGAGAAAATACAAGGTAACAGGAATGAGATTGTTATAAGGAGTTGTCAGAATCTAATAAAATAGTAATAATTCTTCGAAATAAGACACCCTAGATAACCTTTCTAAATACTTTGTTCGAAGATGCCCTTTTAAAAAAAGGCCACCTCCGTAAAATAGTACATAAATTAAAGAAGAAATAGTTTAGTATGGCATAAGATGAAAGTTGGGGATTTAATCATATTAGATGAGCGAGAAGTTGGGGGGGCTTGGAATGAATACCTTTGCTTCGAAAAGACTTCAGAAGGATATGAATTATCAACTAGGCATAGAGAGATATTGGGTGATGATTCTGATTACTATAATGAAGACGGTGATATTGAACTGCCTGATGAAATTGATGGAGAAGCCGTTTATACATCAGTCAACGGAATTATTTTGGGAGAGTCATTGATAATAAATAATTTTTTAAATTGTGGAGAGAATGGTAGGGGAAGTATAAAATTTAATGATGTAAAAGATGAAAATGTAAAAAGCTTCTTACAGTGTTTAAATTGGTATGACGAAGGATTTATTTCTTATATTGAAAAAGCTATAAAGAAATGAATCATTTTTGAAGAAAGGAGAGACCCCATAGAAAATCCTTTCCGTTTACCTTTATAAACAATCTTCAGTTTCAATCAATTAAAGACTCTCCAAGACAATTACTAACTTCCTAAAAATTCAAATAAAAAAAGATTGAATATTGAGCCAACCCATAATGGATCGAAGAACAATTCTTGTTAAGAATATATTTGATTATATATATAATTAATCAAAATTAAGAATCCTGCCCCACAAGTCCTTCCTAATTCTTGTAAAACAAACCGATTGGTGTTATACATTACCTTTTACCATACGTTTTCAAATTAAGTTCAACTGAAACAAAGGAGCCATATGAATGAATATGTAAGCGTTACAGTTTGGAAACATTCAAAACCTATTGACTGGGCTGATATGCAAGCAATGCTGACTGAAGTAATAAATCAACCAGATGCGCAAAAAGGAACAACAGTTAGATGGTTTGAAATTGATGAAAGTACACACGGTTCAGTATTAACTTATCCTAGTAAAGAAGCTTTTGAAAACCACACAGCCAGAATTGAAGCACATAGAAAAGAATCTTCTGAAGAGTTAGGAATAACTCTTATAGACAAACATGACGGTGTAATTAGAGCAGAAGGTTCAAATTAAAACTCATGCTGTTATGAGTTTTAAATATGGTAAAGCAATCTGAATAAAAACTGTCCCACCCCAATGTATTAGAAAGGGAAACTATGGAAATAGAAGTTTATGACACCTATGCCACTTCAGATAAAGGTATTAAAATTCATTTTGATGTAATGCTTCCTATTGGAGGGAATGAGGTGCAAGCTACAAGTTATGCTCAAGATTTTATAAAAATAATTGCTGAATCAACAGATTCTGTCAAATTAGACAGTTGCGAATTTTGTCACACTGAAGAGGCAAAGACTGATGTTGCTGATAGAGTTGAAAAAGATGGCTATTGTATTGTACCAATCGAAAATTGTCCAAACCCCTAATTAGTAAAAAAAGTTATAGTCCTTGACATTCATGAAATAAGATTTATTATTCACATTTTTAACCATAACCCTTTTTAAGGAGTTTATATGCCATATAAAATAATGATGTCTTTAGCATCAGCAGTACCTCTACTATTTGCGATTGCTTTTCTTGCTGTACCACATTTTTTTATTTTAGGGTCATACCCAAATGCAGAAGGGTTAGCTATGGAAGTAGGTATAACTCAGCGATATGTTATGGCAGGTATGCTGTTCATGACTGCGTGTATTGCATTTCAATCCAGAAACGTTGAGAAAGTGGATGACCAAAAAGCAATTTTGTTGGGTGTTTCTATCGGTACCGCTGTGATGTGCGCTGTCATAATTATATTGGAAGGTCCTGGTCGTGGTCTTCCGTTGCTCGTGCCACCAGTAATAGCCACGGGAGCATTAGCCGTCCTTAGTTTCTGGTCACGAACAAAACTGAACATAGCTTAGGTCACATTCAGGGTATTAATTACCAGAAAGA
Organism: uncultured SAR324 cluster bacterium; assembly: GCA_902562015.1. The sequence continues at coordinate 30,593 of CACERX010000009.1, read as the reverse complement.
AAAATCACTCCAGATCAGCTTTTCTAAGCCGATCATTTGGGGGTAAAAATGGTGGTACATATTTTTGATAAATAATGCAATGCCTGCATTAGCAAGGGATGAGAGGCGTAATGTGGACGCCTCTCTCTCTGCTTCATGCCTGTAAAATTTATTTATTTATGCTTTAATATATATTTATTCATAATGCTCATTACTTTAGTAAACTTCTTCACGCTCTTGCCAGATTTTGGCGATGCTCGTAATACCCTTTCAAACTAAGAATAATCGCACCTGATAATATGGTGAATGCTCCTAAGTAGCTTATCCAATCCGGTTGGCTACTGAAAATCAAGAAATCATAAATAGTTGCAAATACAAGGGAAAGGTAAGAAAAAGGTAAAGCATAACTTGCATCACTGCTTCGCATTGCTTGAATAAATAATGCTTGTGCTGAAACCATGATTACACCCAATGCCAGCAATTCTACCCATTGACGTTCAGTGGGGTTGATCCAGACGAAAGAAGCTACAGTTAATGAAATTACAAACCCGATACCATTATTTATGCAAAGGATCTGTAAAGGGGCCTCCATTCCAGATAGTTTTTTAATAAGAATTACTTCTATTCCAAAACATAATGCAGCTACGAATGCTATAATAGCACCTAAATGGAAACCATCAAAACCCGGCCTCAAAAGAATGAAAGAACCTGCTAATGCTATTCCAGCAGCAGACCAACGTAAAGCACCAACTCTTTCTTTTAAGATCAAAATTGCCAAAAACATTGCAAATACTGGATTGAGAAAACTTATAGAAATAGCATCTGGAACGGCAATTAATGTAACTGCAGCAAACATACAAGTAACACCAATCCATCCAAAAAATGAACGACTAAAATGTATTAGATAGTTAGGCTTTTCAAACTTGTTTTGCTTAATTAACAAAAAAATTAATATTGATAACAATGCAAAACCAAAACGTCCCGCACTAACTTGAAGAGGATGCAAAGATTCTCCGTTAAAACCCTGACCCAGAGACTTAGCGAGTATGGCAGTCATACCAATAAAACAACTTGCCGCTGTCATCATTAGTGCAGCACGAAATGAATTTTGAATTGCAGGATTAAACATATTTAGAATAATTGCCCCTAAGATAACCTATTTACCAGCCATAAGAGTCAACTCCTCCTTTAAATGGTCCCACAATATCTGAAGTTATCCAGCCACCATAAAAATCACCTTCTTGAGATTTTACCTCTTCATTGTCTAACAAACATGAATCTACTGAATTTGGATATATCGCAATGTATCCCTTGATTTTAATAAAATCATCTGATGGGGAATTATAGCTCCAAGCACCCTTGTTTGAAATTCTTCCATCTGTAGATTTGATATCATAGTATTCTGCTTCTCCTTTCCACTCACAATGTGTTTTCCTATGAATATGAATTAATACACCATCCTTAAAGGCTGATCTTGGCAAATAAAAAGTAGGAGGATGACTTGTTTCAAGGACTCTATAGGAACTATTTGTTTTGGCAATAATGCTGCCGAAGATAATTTCTATTTCTTTAGAACAATATTCTAAACTAGGAGGTCTTGGATAATCCCAAACAGATTCTTTTTTCATAACTAAGTTTTAGTATTTTTATAGCCCTTCAACTCTATTATTTACCAAGTAATTCGCTGTATTAATTCCAGAAAGGAAAGCTCCCTCCAATTTTGCTCCTCCAAAAATTTCACCAGTGATTATTAAATTCGGATTATGTTTAGCTTGTTTGAAGAAATAATTTAAAACATTTTTTGGCTTAGCATATTTCCATTTATGAATTTTTGTTTCAATTTTGTCAAAATTTACTAATTTTGCTAATTCATCAAGCATGATACTCATACATTTTTCATCATTAAATTCCCAAATAGAATCACTAAAAGATGGTGATGCATGGGCAGTAATACAATGTTTTTTTGAAATTCCCTTTAGTTTGTTATCAGCGACAAAATCCCAAAATCTATTCGGTTTTTGCATTGCTCCCGGAAATTTAATATTTGTTTCTTTTTTTATACTCATCATTAAAGATATACATTTGTCATAATTAATATTATAAATTTCCTCTAAAAATTTTTTATCAAAAAAATAAATATGTTTGGCTAATAATTTTATTGTTTGTGGTAGAGGTGGTGTCATTATTAGATACTTTGAAGAAAAATTTATGTTGTCTGCCCCTTCTAATAACCAATTATCTTTCAGTAATTTTAGCGTTTTAATATTTGTTTTTTGAAAAACATTTAATTTTTTCGAGAGTTTTAAGGGTATTGCATGCATTCCATCAACTCCTATGTATCTAGGATACCCATCATTTCTATTAAATCCATTGCACCATTTTTTTATCCATTTATTTTCTAACCAAACATCTACTTCTTTTTTGAACTCATCTGATCTTGCTGTAAAAAATTGTGCGCCATGATCATATTCAAAGTCATTTCCTTCAACTTCAGTTCGATTCATTACACCATGACTCATTCTACCACCTGCTTTACGACCTTTATCAACTACTATAGTTTTTAAGCCATTTTTTGATAGAATATTAGCTATTGTCAGACCAGAAAGTCCAGAACCTATTACAATGTAGTCAGTTTTTATAAGTTTAGAATCATACATATTGGGAGTAAGTTTAGAGAATTTAATAGATTTATGATTTAATATATATTAAATCATAATTAATACTCTTGCCCTATACATTATTTCTTTGAACCTTCTGGGCAACTGAGTTAATAAATGTCGATCTAATTAAAAGTATATTTAATTAAATATATACTTAATTATTTTTGAATCCAGCCTATCTAACAACTCATTAAAGAAAAACACTTTTCAGTAAAAAAACCCATAAATTAGAAATAAATTTATGAAAAAAATAGGGTGAAGACTATTTTGCATTTTTTTATAAAAATGTTGATTTTGTAATCTGTTATTAGAAATTAGTAAAAAGGGAGTTTTTGATTATGATGAAAATGGTAAAACCTAAAAAGAAGCAGATTAAGCAGGTAAGATATGTGAATATAGTGTTTTTTGATGAGTGAGAGAAGGGAAATGAGATCCAAGTAATAAATAATTATCCTTTCATCTGTTTTTGTACCCAAAATACCAGACATTATTTGTCTTACCTATATTCCTAACTGTGTGTAAAGCATTGGCAGGAATAAAAACTTCTTCTCCAATCTGGGGTTGTTGTGACCTTCCTTCAATTTCAATTTCAATTTCTCCTCCTGCTAATAAAAAAAGTTCATCTGTCTTATGGATAAAATCTGCCCAAACCTGTCCTGGGGAGTCTTTAAAGACTCCAAAGCTGTAGCCTCTTGATTCCCAGTTTTTCCTTATTTTTTCTTGATGCATTGTTTTTGTTAACTATTCACCTATTAGATAAAAGTAATAAATCTAACCCACATCCAAACCAAAGTTGCTGTTGCTGGCACCCATATAAAAGTACGTACTGGGAAAGTACCATTAAATATTAATTGGTTAAAAAATACGTGATAAATTGAGTGAGCAACTCTAAAATAGAAAAACCAATAAGCCAAAGTTACAAAATAATCGTCCACACTTCCAGAAACGTATATACAAATGCATACAGCATAAAAAAGTATGGGAAACTCAAATAAATTTGTTAAATTTCTTTGGGCATTTTTTAATATGCTACTTCCCTGATCAAATGGGGGATGTCTATGTTCTTCTCCAGGTACGTTTTTATTTAAAAAAATTTCTTTAAGTCTTATTAATGTTGAAAACAAAAAAACACCGACAGTTAGTAACATCAAATAAAACATTGGCCAAAATATTTCTATATTCATGTCTAATCCCTAGATTTAATTTAAAATTAAATTATGAAAAATATTTTAAAATACTATCTCATATTAATACTGTTAATTTTACTAAAATTTTGTATCCCAGTCCAGTAAGACAGTCACAATAATAATTCCCAATTCTTGCATAACAAACCTATTGATGTTATTTATTGGGATCACCTAATACAACTTTGTTAGACAAATAAATAAAGAAAAAAATGAGTTATCAAATTAAACAACTCCTAAAAAAAGACTGGTTACAGGTTCGATCTATTTACGCTGAAAGCATTAGTACAGGAGTTGCTTCCTTTGACACTAAACCTCCAAACTGGAGAGAGTGGGATTCCAGCCGTCTGTCATGTTGTCGTTTTGTTGCCCGTAAAGGGAAAATTGTTTTAGGTTGGGCAACACTGAGTCCTGTTTCAAGTACCTGAGGATATGTTGGAGTCGCTGAGGTCAGCGTACATGTGAGACTTGAAAAACAAAGACAAGGAATTGGGTCAGCTTTACTCAAAACTCTTTTGGCTGCATCGGAGAAAGAAAAATACTGGACTATAACTGCTGAAATTATTTCTGAGAATTTGGCTAGTCTGAGCTTGCATAAAAAATGCGGATTCAGGGAAGTTGGTTATCTAGAAAAATTGGGACATCGACAAGGCATATGGCACAACGTGATTTTATTGGAAAGACGCAGCCAAAAAACTGGAGGACGGGGATTACCAACCAGAAATTGTAAATAAATGAATATTTCACTAGGGACAATTAGCAGCTTTATAGATTAGATGACAAGTATTATATTTGATTTAATATATATTAAATCATTATTATTAACCCTGTCCAATATGTCACTCCTTGAAAGAACCCCTAAGTTTTGTTATATGTAAGGTTCTCCTAAACCACCAATAGGAAGCCAATTGAAAAATTTAATTTTCTTACTCTCATTCTATCTCCTAGTTTCACCCCTATTTGGACAGACTTCAAAACCTACTGTTTTTGTTATTCCACCAAAAGTAAAGGGCGATATTTCTGATATCCAAATTAAATTTTTACTAATAACTCTGGATGATTCTTTGTCAAATTATTTTGATATTTCTCCTCCTCCTCAAAATAAAAGTGGCGAATGCCTTATAGGGTGCAATTTTTTTCAACTAGAAGTAGAAAAACATAATGGAGATTCCCGGCTGAGTTTGAGAATGACAAATGATGAATACAATAAAAAGGAAACGAAACTTTGTGCTAGTTGTAATACCACTGAGTTGAATGAAATGTTGGGAAATATAGTTGAGAATTTTGTCATTGGTAAAAAACATGAAAATATTTTTGTACAAGAAAAGAAGCATAAGGGATTCTTATTCCTTCGTTCGGTGAATGGAGAATTTAGATGGTACAAAGAAGGATATGATGACAAGGATGGCAAATATGAAGGGATAATTTTTAATGGATTACCTAGCAATGAAGGGACATTAACTTGGCCTGATGGTGAAAAATATATAGGAGAATGGAAAGATGGAAGAAAAAATGGTCAGGGAACACTTACTTTTTTCAGTGGCAACAAGTATGAGGGGGAATTTAAGGACGGGAAATACCATGGTAGAGGATTGTTTACTTGGTCTGATTCAGACCAGTATGAAGGTGAATTTAAAGATGGTAAGAAAAATGGGTATGGCATATATCTTCAAACTAATGGAAACAAATATGTTGGCGGATTCAAGGATGGATTGAAATCCGGCCAGGGCACGCTCACTTACGGTAAGGGTAAATTCGAAGGAGATTTATATGTGGGTGAGTTTAAGGATGGCAAAAAAAATGGACATGGCATTTACAATCAAATTGACGGCAGCAAGTATGTCGGTGAATTCAAGAATGGTCTAAAAAATGGGCAAGGAACAATTACATACGGAATAGGAAGATTCGAAGGTGATAAATATGATGGAGAATTCAAGAATGATAAAAAAAACGGGGAAGGTATTTACATATCACCCAATGGAGACAAGTATTCTGGTGAATTCAGGAATGGTTTGAAAAATGGACAAGGAACAATCACTTATGGAATAGGTAAATTCGAGGGTGATAAGTATGAGGGTGAATTCAAAGATGACAGAAAACATGGACATGGTAAATATAATTATGTTAATGGGGACATTTATTCAGGGGAATTCAAGAAAGATAAAATTCATGGCCTAGGTATTTTTAGGTGGAATAACGGGGATAAATATGAAGGAGAATATGAGAACGGAGAAATAAACGGTAAAGGTACGCAAACGTATTTTGATGGTAGAAAGTATGACGGAGAATGGCTGAATGGTGAATTCAATGGTCGAGGGAAATTCATATCACCCGGAGGAGAGAGTTATGAAGGTCAGTGGCAGAATGGGAAATACAATGGGCATGGTATATACATTTTTGGTGAGGGGAATTGGAAAGGAGACAAGTATGAAGGTGAATATAAGAATGGTGAAAGGGAAGGTCAAGGAACGTACACTTTTTCCGACGGGAAAAAATACATAGGGAACTTTAAAAATGGCAAATTGCATGGTCAAGGTATACTTACATCAGCAGAAGGAGTTAGGTATGAAGGAAAATGGAATGATGGAAAATACTGGGATATAATTATTTATGAAAAAGACGGTAATATAACTGGAGAATATGAGAATGGTGTTAAACGGAATTGATCTATATGTGATCTTTAATTCTAATAGATTTTTCTATGATTAAATATATATTAAATCATAAAAGTAAAGTGATTATCTAAATAAATTATGTTTGCTATTTTATAGGAAAAAATGTCAAATATTTATAGAATTTCTTTTAAAGAATAAAAATATCAACTATTATGAATCAAGATAGTTGGTGATAAAATTGTTTTGTGAGCTTGACTGAGATTTAATTTGTCTCAATAAAAAAAGTAATTACAAGCCTTCTCCCACCTAACAACATTGTTAGTTTTCAGAGAATATTCTTAAATACAGGTTGTTAAAAAAAATTTCTTTCTTTAAAAATAATTGAAAGGGCTTATTGAGTTCCTCTTTTAGAAAAAATGGATTAATTCTATTTTGGTCCTTCATTTCTGTTCTAATATTAAATTCATGCCGAAAAAGTGAAGACTCTATTAGTTCCTCAAATCCATGCTACATTTCGTCACCATCTGACGAAGGTTCGTGTACATCTTCGGGCACACTGACAGCATCTAATAAAATTCCTCTACTTTTAGTGCGTGTTCAGTACAATAATTCATGTTTTACCAGTGATGAAACTACCTGGGCCAATAAAATGTTTGGCACCACTGAAGGTCAGATGAATCACTACATGGCAGAAACCACTTATAATAATTACCAGTTCTCACCTGCATCGGAGTCATCCGGATGCAGTAATGACGGCGTTATCACAGTTAATTTGGATGAAGATCATCCAAATACGCAGAAAAATTCATGGGCATGCTATGCTGCAAAAGCTATTGCCGAATCAGATTCAAGTATTAATTTCTCCACTTTTGACACAGACAACAATGGTAAACTTAGTAATAGTGAACTGCAGGTTATTTTTCTGATAGCTGGAGGAGAAAGCGCAACCGGATTAAATTCTCCTGGTGGCGTTTGGGCGATGGCAGCAAGTCTCCTATGCGATGTAAATGAAGATGGTCTCTACGCAGACGAGTCTGGTGAGCATGGCATAACACTAGATAATGTAAGAATGTTAGGAATTAATTCATCTGCTTACGGACAAAACGGGTACTCGCAATTTGGTGAGCGTCATGGATTTAGTACCAACATTTCTTGGGACGCTACTATCGGTGTAATGGCCCACGAACTAGGACATGCTTATTTTAACTTGCCGGATTTTTATAATACTTACGATTCCACTGCCAGCTCAGGTATCGGCGCATTTGGGGTTATGGGAGGTGGAGCTTGGGGTAAAAAGTCTCAAACTGAAAATATTGGATCAACACCAGTTCATTTCAATGCATGGTCCAAGGAAAAGCTTGATGTATGTAACCCACAGATTGTGTCTTCAGGAGCAGACAACTATACTCTTCCAGCGGTATATCAAATGATAGATAATTCTTCATCATGTGGAATCTATAAAGCTAGTACTTCTAACAGTGATGAATATTTTCTCTTTGAAAACAGATCTGCTGGAGGATATGATGAGGGACTGAATTACCTAATCTATGAGAGTAATTCAAGCGAATTCATAGGAACTGACTACACAGGAGGACTTGCTGTCTGGCATGTTAAGGATATTCTCAGCAGTTGTTTGGATTCGAATAACTGTGTGGTACTAAATCCCCCACTTCTTGACCTTGAGGAAGCCAATGATGCCGACTTAGACAACGCGTCTTCAAACGGCAGAACCACACATCTTTTTTACAGTGGGAACAGCGTTACTTTTGACAATAGCAGTACCCCAAACAGTAATCTGTATGATGATAATTCTTCTGGCATCAGTCTAACAAATATTAGTGCAGCCGGAGATAATATGACTTTAACTATAAGCAAATGAATAAGAAATGAAATTAATAAGCCTCATAGCCCTTATACTGATGGGTTTTGCAGTAAAAATATTGGCTGTACCTGCAGCACCTTTTTTAATCACCTTTGCTCAGCCTGACGGATCTACTTTCCAGGCTCATCTAAAGGGAGATGAATATTTCAGTTGGATTGAGTCTGAAAATAAAATGATCATTGTGAAAAGTAAAACAAGTGGATTCTTTGAATTCGCAATTCTTAAGCGAGATGGGAAAAATCGTTTAATTCTTTTCCCTTCAGGTGTTCCAGTAATCGAAAGCGGTCATTATGCACTCAGAACAGATCATAACATTCCTCAAATCTCTCGAGAACAGCTGGGTAAAATCTGGCAAAGCAGAATCGATGAAAGAAGAAATATTAAATTAGTTCCAGTAAATGAATAATAAAAAATTATTTCTGGTTTAATTTTCCAAATACTTAATCAGTTACATCAACCTGGCCATCTGCATTCCTACGTAGCACATACCAATACATACAGCAGCATTTAGGACAACATTAAAAACTGCTCGCCAAAATGCACCATCTAGCAGTAATTGTAATGATTCAAAGCTGAATGTAGAAAATGTCGTGAATGCCCCCAGGAAACCCACAGTTATTCCAAGCCTTAGAGCACTGCTTAATTCTGGTCGATCAAAAAAGAACGTAATAAACCAGCCAAGAGCAAGAGAACCTGCGATATTAACTGTCAAAGTACCGTAAGGAAGGTAATTACCCAACCAAATTCCCATTTCTCTGGAAATAACAAATCTCGCAATTGACCCCAAACCACCACCTATTGCAATTGCAAATAAAGATAATTCAGTCATTTGCAAAAATTAAAAAATTTTATAAGAATTTATGAAGGGATAAATTGAATGAACAAGACGAATTGTATAGAGCCTAACTGAAATAGAAAAATTTGAGGAGTATCTTTCATCTAAATCTGCCTTAAAGCAGTGCCAAGAAAGATTTATTCCACAAGAAATTTTGCCAGTTCCTGTCTTTCATGAGGAGCATGAGAAGGGTTCTTCAAAAGGAGCACCCCAGTATAAGGTGATTCCAATACAACTCTTCCTTGACGATTGTAAAGTGTTGCGATCACATCTCCCTCAGATACTGAATCACCAGCATCGATATTCCAGCAAAGAACTCCTCCCTCCGATGAATGCCATTTTTTAATCTGGTTCTCTACCTGCCAAGTTCTTGATCCCTCTACTTTGGGCAGAATGCCAAAAAATCGACGCAAATATATTAGGCTCTCTTCCACCCATTCTAAGCGAACACTTCTGCTTGAGGATAGTTCAAAAGTAAGTGCTATTTTATCAAGCTGATGATGCGTATCTGCGAAGCTATCTAAAGGATTATTCCAGGCAAGCACATGAGGTATGCCCAAACCCTCGGCATGTTTTATTTCGGTAACATGAGAGTAGATATGTGGAACCGCTTCCACACCTGCAGTATGTAGGTCAAGAACAATATCCGCTGACTCAGCTAAATCCAGCAAGGTCTTAATCCAGTTCCCTTCCTGGCTGGGTTCATCCTTTAGGTTGGTAATGCGGTTCCAGTTCCAACAGTTTTGCTGGTTGGTGTGAATATTATTGTAGCCGGTTTGGACTCCCATGATCTGGCTATCCAATCCCATTGGATTTGAAAGAGGTACACAAATGAAATTGTATACAAGCTGATGTTCCTCTATTTCTTTGATGAACTCATGAACAACCGGAATACCGGTTAACTCAATTCCATGAATTCCACCCTGCAGGTAGACTGTCTCGGTTGCATCAGGATGGTTGTAGCGCCAGACATCAATTTCAAATTTCGTATTACTGGCCGTACTGTGCAGAAGGAGAGTTTCATGAGTAAATTTCTGCTTCATTTTTTTCAAAAATCACTTAATGATCATCAATGCTTTTGACTGTACTCTCATTGCTCATATTATTTATCTGGGTGAAACCAGTACTGTTATCGAAATCAAAGACTGTCCAAAGATTTCCAGCCCTTTTTGGAACATCAAAGTTGTATGACACATCATCATAGAAAACCTGCACAAAAGTTCCGTTATCTGCAAGGGCCGTGGAAATGTTGTTAGTGGTGTTAGCACTTAAATCGGTAATATTGTGAACATGAAAACGATAGCTGCCGCTACTCCTTACCATAGAAATTGTTACTGTTTCAGGACCACATTCACCGTGAGCCGTTCCACTGCAACTACTACTACTAACGACACCCGCCTGATTATCCTGATCAAGCGTTACATAGTCTCCAGAGCTGACAATATCTGTGTATTCATGATAATCATTTGTGGACACACCAGTGTAAGAAACTGCATTGGTTTGATTAACTTGATAAAACAGGTGAGTACTATCGGTAGAGTCCGAGGCACCATCTTGAGCATCAGTTACAGGAATTTCAAGATGTGAGTCAAAGTCTTTTAACCCATTCCATGTCAATACAATTCTCATTGCACCGTCAGGTAATGTCTCAGACATGTTTGCATTCTGATTTGTCATATTTCCACATGAACTTGTATTAAAGTATGATGTTATATAGCCAGTCTTACTTGCTTCTGCTGTATATAAACCAGCAGAGACACTGCTTAGGGTGTATACTCCGCTGTTGTTTGTAGTAGCAGTCGCCCCAGAAATTGTACTACCTGTTCTAACATTTATTCCACTCCTGATGCTAATAGATACACCTGAAACTGTGTTGCCTGTGACGGCATTTTTGATTGTTCCTGAAATATTTCCTGAAGAACAGCCACTTGAAAGCATCGATAGAGTTGCAACAGTAATATTATCAGTATCCGATGACAGAGTTGCTGACTGTGTCGTCCCTGAATATCCAGTCTTGCTGTAGGTAAGTGTATAGGAGCCTTCAGTTAGCTTATAAATACCATAGACACCACTACTATCAGAAGTCACTGTTTTAGTATACCCCCCAATATTATATTCTACGGAAACATCCTCCAAAGCACTTCTGTCAGATTGTTTTATAGTCGCACCACTAATTACTCCAGAACCTGAAGTAAATCTATCATAATATGTGATGAATCCATTCGTAGTATAAGATTCTAGTGCAATTCCATTAGCATCTGTTACAGATGATGTTAATTTAATTTTGTATGTTGTCCTCGTACTAAGACTTTCTGCAGGAGTTAAGGTAAATGTCTTATCATCATTGGAAACAGTTGGTATAGATGACATTTTTATACAGCTAGAAAAATTATCTGATGATAGTTGAAAACTGCCTGAACAGGAAGTATCACTTGTATTTGTTGTCACTGTCCCAGTAGAAATTGCTTCATTGAATGTTACAGCAATAGTAGAAGCAACAGCGACATCGGAGGAATTATCTGAAGGACTAAGAGAAGATACGATTGGACTAATAGTATCAGCGGCTCCTAATTTTTCGTAGTCACTTGCGTCACCGTATTCGCTTGTCTCAGAACAAGTACTAAGAAAAACTGCCGATAGTATTAAAACTGTAGAGAAAAAAAGAGTAATTTTTTCTGATGATAACATCTGAACTGCCCTATGTGTAAAAATTCTGGAAAAGTTTGCGCATTTCACATAAGTAGCGACATGCTAGCTTATTTAAATGCAGAATTCAAGCCAGCAATAAATTGAATTTTCTACATCCTGAAGACTCCATAGTTAGTATTTTCCATAGGTGAATTAAAAGACGCTGAGAGTGCTAATCCAAGCACCATCCTGGTATCTGCTGGATCAATTATTCCATCGTCCCAGATACGTGCCGTTGCATAAAATGGGTGTCCCTGTTTTTCGTATTGTTCCAAAATGGGACGCTTAAATTTTTTTTCATCATTTGAGCTCCATTTTTTACCTGAAGACTCAATTTTATCACGCCTGACTGAAGCTAGCACAGAAGCTGCCTGCTCTCCTCCCATCACTGAAATTCTAGCATTAGGCCATGTCCAAAGCATTCTTGGTCCATAAGCCCTGCCACACATGCCGTAATTTCCAGCCCCATGAGATCCTCCAATAATAACTGTAAATTTAGGTACTTTTGCACATGAGACTGCATTTACCATTTTTGCACCGTCTTTGGCAATACCGCCGTGTTCATATTCCTTCCCAACCATAAAGCCTGTAATGTTTTGAAAAAAGATCAGTGGAATAAGCCTTTGACAACATAATTCGATAAAATGAGAACCCTTAAGAGCAGATTCTGAAAATAATACACCATTATTTGCAACAATTCCTACCGGATAACCATGAATATGTGCAAATACAGTCACCAGTGTTGTGCCATAATGCTCCTTGAATTCATTAAATTCTGAACCATCAACTATCCTAGTTATAACTTCCCTGACATCATACATTTGCCTGTTATCATCAGGTATGACTCCATAAAGTTCCTCACTAGCATATATTGGTTCCAAACTTTGTTTTGTTTCTAGTGAAATTATTTTTTTCCTGCTAAGACCGGACACAATACCTCTAGCAATTCTTAGAGCATCTTTATCGTTTTCAGCAAGGTGATCAGATACTCCGGAAATCATGCTGTGAATTTCACCACCCCCAAGCTCTTCAGCTGACACAGTCTCTCCTGTAGCTGCCTTGACAAGTGGAGGACCACCTAAAAATATCGTACCCTGCTGTCTAACGATAACATTCTCATCACTCATTGCTGGCACATAAGCCCCTCCAGCAGTGCAAGATCCCATTACAACCGCAATTTGGGATATCCCTTTTGCAGACATTTTGGCCTGGTTATAAAATATGCGACCAAAATGATCCCGATCTGGGAAAACCTGATCTTGCAATGGAAGAAACGCTCCACCTGAATCGACTAGATATATACAAGTCAGATGATTTTCCAAGGCGATTTCCTGTGCACGAAGGTGTTTTTTGACAGTTACAGGATAGTATGTACCGCCCTTTACAGTTGCATCATTTGCAACGATAACAACTTCTCTTCCGGACACGCGGCCTATGCCTGTAATTATTCCGCCAGCAGGTACATCGTCATCATACATTTCATAAGCAGCTAGTTGAGAAAATTCCAAAAATGGACTGCCGGAATCAAGCAATAAATTTACCCTTTCTCTTGGCAGAAGCTTACCTCTTTCAATGTGTTTTTCCCTTGCCTCTTTACTTCCTCCATTAGAGGTATTCTTAATTTTTTTCTTAAGATCACCAACCAATTCCCTCATTCGCTGAGCATTTCTTTGGGAATCATTAGAATGAAGATCAATTTTTGTTTTAAATACAGGCATCCAATAATATATGTGGGAATAAAATTTTAAGAAAGATACTCCACGACGAAATTAATTTTTTGGGATTAAGCAGTCCCAGAATATTCTTAATTAAATCATTTAAAAATTCTTTTTTAAACAGTTCTCAAATACCACTCGTATTCAAGAGGAGAAATTCTGCTCAAAAACCTATATTGCTCACCTCTCTTTAAATTTGCAAACAATTCACAAAAATCATTACCAAAATATTTTGGAATAATTTCTGCCTGTTCAAAATTATTTCTTGCCTCTTCCCAAGTCCTGGGCAATTCAGAATCGTTCTGAAGGTAAGAATTACCATCCTCAGGCGGAGGAGGATCTTTTTTCTGATTTAATCCATGAAGAACTCCACAGAGCAAAGAAGAAACGAGCAGATAGGGATTAGCATCAGCTCCTGCAAGACGGTGCTCAATCCTGGTATCCTGACCTTCACTAGGAGGAATTCGGATAGAAACTGTACGGTTATTGTATCCCCATGAAGTATTTACAGGAGCACATGAATCATTCTGGAATCTATGATATGAATTAGCATGAGGAGCACATATCAGCATGCTTTCATTCATCAATTCACGTAACCCCTGAACGGCGTACCTAATTGCTGGACTACCTAAAGAATTGTCTCCCTGAAAAACATTCTTACCCTTTGAGTCAAGTATACTCAAATGTACATGCATACCATTTCCCGGATGATCTGGATATATCTTAGGCATAAACGTGGCTTCCATTTTATGTATATTAGCAATGCTACGTATTATTCTCTTAAGCATAACAGCATGGTCGCATGCTTCAAGTGCATCAGGGACATGATGTAGATTTATCTCAAATTGTCCTGGAGATAGTTCTGAAATAGCCGTATAAATTGGAATGTTTTGGTTTTCTGCGGCTGAAGATGTTTCCTGAAAGAATGAATTGTAATCATCCAAACTAGTTAATGAATAAAGCTGACCTTCATTATCCCTTTGTCCAGATTCAGGAGAGCGCGCCGGTCTGGGAATCTGTGACGGGCGTTTTTTCAATTCAGTAAGGAAAAATTCCATTTCCACTGCTACCACGGCTTTAAAGCCAGAATCTGACATTCTCTGGCAAACAGATTTAAGAACTTCTCTTGGATTCCCGTAAAATAGGACTCCATCCTGTCCAAACATTTCCAAAAATAGCTGCCCACGCCCTTTTTGCCACGGTACAATTTTCAATGTCTTTTCAAGTGGGAAGCATCGAAAATCCATATCTCCGCTTTTAAGGCCAAGTCCGGTTTCTTCCATTGTTTCACCTGTAACATCTAATCCAAAGACTGAAACTGGTAAATATATGCCTTTTTTATATATGCTGATAAGGTTTTCGCGTTTAATTCTTTTACCTCTTAGTACACCATTCATGTCCGGAAGAAGCAGGTCAAATTCTTCAATATTCTGATTATTCTTTAGAAAATCTTCTGCTTCTGAAATATTTCCAGTTTCCATTATTACTAGTTTATGAAATGTTACTGATGATTATCAGTTATTAGTTTTGCTAGATAGACTTGAGAGATATTTGGAGATGAAGGCCTCCCTTACCAAACTACTAAAAACTCCTACCAAAGTAGTTAAATTCAATAAAATTTAATAATTCTCTCATAAATTCAGGAACATCTAATTTTTCAAATGTTGTAAATCAAACCTATATTGAACCGGAGATTATAGCGTTTATTTACTTTTTTAACAATTACTCTTTAAATACCCTCTTAAACAATGGTCAAGGCACTTATTTGAGACTTGAGCTCTGAAAACACGGATGATATCTATATTTATATATTGTTGATGACTCTATATACACCCTAGTATTGATCAAAAAACGAATACATCTTATAAAAAAGATTAATTAAAGCCTCTGAAAATGCGAGACCCACGCTACGATATTCTATTTGAACCAGTTAAAATTGGACCTGTTACAGCTCGAAATCGTTTTTATCAAGTTCCCCACTGTAATGGAATGGGATATGTTCGTCCAAATAGCCTTTCCAAAATGAGAGAAATAAAAGCAGAAGGAGGGTGGAGTGTGGTCTGCACTGAAGAGGTATGGATTCATCATAGTTCTGAAATCGTTCCTCATGCTGAAGGAATTTTATGGGACGACGGAGATATACCAGCCCTAGCCAAAATGACGGAAGCAGTTCATAAACATGGATCGCTTGCAGGAATAGAGCTCCAGCATGGGGGATATAGTAGTTCAAACAATTACAGCAGAATACCTCCAATTGCTCCAAGCTCAATTGTTTCCAGCACCTATAATCCTGTGCAGGCAAGAGCAATGGACAAGAGAGATATCGCCAACTTTAGAAAATGGCACAAAAAAGCAGCATTGAGGTCTAAACAAGCTGGATTTGACCTAATTTATGTCTATGCTGCACACAGCGGTACACTCTTGACTAATTTCCTTTCCAGAATGATTAATAAACGTACCGACGAATATGGAGGCAGCCTGGAAAACCGTGTCCGCCTCTTTCGCGAGTTAATTGAAGATACAAAAGATGCAGTGGGGGATAGTTGTGCTGTAGCAGTCCGATTTGCAGTAGAGGAGTTTCTAGGCCCAATGGGAATTACTTCAGAGAACGAAGGGAAGGAGATTGTTGATATGCTTGCTGAATTACCTGATCTCTGGGATGTGAATATTAGTGATTGGAATATGGATTCTGCTCCATCAAGATTTGAAAGTGAAGGCTACCAGGAATCATACATCAGTTTTGTAAAATCACTCACTTCAAAGCCTGTAGTTGGAGTTGGTCGTTTCACGTCTCCGGACACAATGGTCTCACAAATTAAGCGCGGAGTGATGGACATGATTGGTGCAGCACGCCCATCGATTGCTGATCCATTCCTTCCAAAAAAAATTGAAGAGGGTAGAATAAATGAAATCAGGGAATGTATCGGTTGTAATATTTGTGTGATGGGGGATCAGTTTTCTGTCCCAATCCGTTGTACACAAAATCCTACAATGGGCGAAGAATGGAGACGCGGTTGGCATCCAGAAAAGATTGAACCATGCAAAAGTGATGACGGAATACTTTTAGTAGGTGCCGGACCTTCAGGACTTGAATGCGCGCTTGCTCTAGGTCAGCGCGGATACCGAGTGATACTTTCTGAGTCTTTATCAGAAATGGGTGGTCGTGTCAGCAGAGAAAGTCTTCTGCCCGGACTTTCAGAATGGGGAAGAGTTAGAGACTACAGGGTACAAATGCTAGACCGAATAAATGAAGTGACCGTCTATCTTGGGAACACATTAAGCTCAGAGGAAATAATTGAATTCAGTTCTAAAGATCATTTTGACTATTCCCATGTGATATTAGCAACTGGTTCATATTGGCGAAATGATGGCATTGGAAGGAATCATCGTGAAACTATCCCAGGCCTTGAAAAAATTGATGTTTTTACTCCGGATGACATAATGAATGACATTTCAGTTAAGGGACGAGTTATTATTTTTGATGATGATCATTACTACTTAGGGGGAGTAATAGCTGAAAAGCTGCGAAGGGATGGGCATGAAGTCCTGCTAGTTACACCGGCCGCTAAAATATCAAGCTGGTCTGAATGGACACTGGAGCAGGAACAAACACAAAAACTTTTGATAGAAATTGGAGTAGAGTTTGCAACTCAGACCGACTTGGCCTCGGCTGATATAGGAATGGTTGAACTATCATGCGTTTTTACTGACAGACGTATCGAAAAAGACTGCGACAGTTTAGTACTTATAACAGAGAGGATTCCTAACGACAAACTATACCACTCACTTCAAGAAAAACCAGAAAACCTTTCCGAGGCAGGAATAAAGACAATCAAGTGCATTGGGGACTGCCTTGCTCCATCAACTATTGCAGCTGCCGTTTATTCTGGTCACCTTGCTGCAAGAGAGCTTGAGTCTGATCAACCAGAAGAAGTCCCTTTCTTAAGGGAGAGAGTACAAGTCTAGATGTTAGTGATTCATAATTGATGAAACAATGCCTGTTATATTACTCCCAATTTTTTTGCAGTCAAATCCAGGCATGATTTAACTAAATCATGCATCTCATCTATTTGCTCTTTGGTAATGATTAATGGAGGTGAAACAACCATTATGTCTTTTATGGCACGCATAACTATGTTTTTTTCAATACATATATCACGGCAAATTTCCCCTACCTTTCTATCTTTTGAGAAATGCTTTCGTTTTGTTTTGTCTTCCACTAATTCAAGTGCTCCAAGCAAACCAACGTTCCTCACTTCTCCCACAAGAGGATGATCTTCGAATTCTTGCCAACGTTTTTTTAGGTATGGTCCGGTTTCATTTGAAACTTTTTCCACAAGTTTTTCTTCCTGCAAAATATTTATATTTTCCAAAGCTACTGCGCAAGCTGCAGGGTGACCGGAGTATGTAAAGCCGTGCGCGAATTCCCCTCCTTTTTCTATCAGTACATCCATTATTCTATCACTGATCATAACTCCACCAATAGGCAAATATCCTGAAGAAAGTCCCTTGGCAATTGGCATAATGTCTGGGAGAACCCCGTAAGTTTCACATCCAAACCAACTCCCAGTACGACCAAATCCGCATATAACTTCATCTGTTATCATCAGGATATCGTACTTTTTGCAAATTCTTTGAATTTCAGGCCAGTATGTGTCTGGAGGAATGATTACTCCTCCAGCTCCTAGGACAGGCTCCCCTATAAATGCTGCGACTCGATTTGCTCCAAGTTCCTTAATTTTGGTTTCAAGCGCCCTGGCTGCCTTTAAACCATAATCATCTTTAGAAAGTTCACCACCATTCTTGTACCAGTAAGGACATTCAATGTGTTCTATATCTGGAATGGGTAGCCCATCCATTTCATGGTAATAGCTTTGACCACATAAACTTGCACCTACCACAGTACTTCCGTGATATGCCTCCATACGAGAGATAAATATTCTTTTTTCAGGCTTTCCCAGTAAACGCCAAAATCTTCTAGATGTTCTTAGTACTGTGTCATTGGACTCTGATCCTGAATTTGTGAAAAAAACTTGATTAAATCCATCTGGAGTAACCTCCGACAGTTTTTTTGCTAACGCTATAGCAGGCGGATGGGTAGTATTGAAAAAACTGTTGTAATAAGGCAGTTGCTTCATCTGCTCAAAAGCAATACGAGCAAGTTTTTCCCGACCATAGCCCACATTTACACACCAGAGACCCGCCATACCGTCAAGTATTTTTTCACCATCAGAATCCCAAAGATATATTCCTTCAGCTCGTGTTATAACTCTAGCACCTTTTTTCTGAAGAGCTTTCGGATCCGTAAAAGGATGAATAAAATGTTGACTGTCAAGTTTTTGAAGCTCAGAAGTATTTTGAGTCAGATTCATAATTTGTTTCCCATGAAAAAGTATTAAATATGAAATAATTTGTAATCAAATTACAGAGCTATAACTTAATAATTCAAGCTTTCTATTGTTTAACCCTCCAAAATAAAATATATATGTATGGGATAAAACAGCTATCAAAGGGAATGATACTAGGAGATCTTCTTCTAAGGAAAGCTAAGCATTATTGTTATTTTTAAACATTTTTAATTGATTTTGATTGAATTCCTTGCTAACCGCAAGCCTTCAAAGAGATCGCTGGCTAACATGTAATTGGAATTATTTTGTTCAACAAAACAATCTGCCGCAAGGCCGTGCAGAAAAGCACCGGCTAAAGTGGCATGGAGCGGAGAAAGTCCTTGAGCCATGAATGCTCCAATGAACCCGCTTAAGACATCTCCCGATCCAGCTGTAGACAAGGCAGAATTACCGGTGGGATTAATGAAAATACTGGCATCCGGACTGCCTATCACAGTAAAAGCTCCTTTAAGTAAAAGTACAACATTCCATTCCTGAGAAAGTCTCCGAACAGTAGCAATTCTATTCTCCTGTATTTCTGTTACACTTTTACCGGATAATCTTGATAATTCTCGAGGATGAGGAGTAATAACTGCAATTCCTAGCCTTTCCTTTAGGGTTTCCTGATCAAGATTATTAAGTCCATCCGCATCAATTAGAAGCGGTCCCTCTAGATGTTTTGTCAACTGCTGTACAAATCCTGCTGTCTGGGAGTGGACGCCTAATCCGCAACCAAGAACTACAGCATCACGTGATTCAGCAATTTGTTCTACAAATTCTGCATGCTCTTCTGTGAAAAATTCTGGAGCATTGTGAGGTGTTACAGTCATAATTTCCGGTGACTGTCCGGGGAGTCGGTCACGAAGTTCATTTGGAACACATGCCGTAGCTAATCCTGCTCCGTTTTTAAGAGCTCCCAAACATGTAAGACTTGCTGCACCACCCATTCCAGCTGAACCACAGACAGAAAGTACATGTCCAAAAGTACCCTTATGTGAATCCTCAGCACGTTCTGGAACTAAATCTCTAACATAATTACCGGTTAATAAAAACATGGAAGGAGATATTTTTTTGTCAAAAGCACCAGAATCTTCATCATCATCAAGTACATTGTCAGGCCAGTGTCGTGGAATCGAAATATCCCTTATTATCACATTTCCAGAATGCTTTGCACCTGGATACTGATAACATCCGGGTTTCCCCGCCTGAAAAGTAATTGTGTGCTGACATTTTGCTGCCACACCAAAAATCCTGCTTTCGTCTGAAGAAACACCAGAAGGAATATCAACTGCTATTTTCAATGCCTTCTTGTTGGAATTAAAAATTTCTATCCATTCTCTATAGGCTCCTTCTATGGGTTGCTCCATACCTATACCAAAAATTGCATCTATCAATACATCCGCTTCTTCTATCATGCGGGTTGCATTTTGGTCCGGGAATGAAGCACTGATTCCAAATTTCTCCCATAACTGCTTGTTTTTCAATGCATCTTTTTTCCCTGGTTTACCTGCATCCACAACGCTGATATTGTATCCCCTGTTTGCTAACAGACGGGCAATTGCAAATCCGTCACCCCCATTATTACCTTTACCGCAACATACTACAACTGTTGCTCCATGATCATTTATTAACCTATTTTCTTCTACCCAATCAGCGACACTGCGTGCTGCGTTTTCCATTAATACTACTCCTGGGATTCCCAAATCCTCCATTGCATGACGATCCATTTCACGCATCGTTTTAGCGTCTACAAGTCTGATTAAATTTTTTTCCAGAGATTCCACTTAATTTGAAAGGTTTTGAATTTTCATCAAACTTTGGATTAATTGCTTAGATCCTTTTTTTCTATTTGCGAGATTTTTCGAACTGAAATCCAAATCTCTAGGATGTTTCCTAGGAGTGTTACCAACGTATTTAAAACGACCAACGCCTCGGCGTATACAAAATGAAGTTGTGGCTTGATATTCACAAAATTGCCTTATGGCAATCGGATCTTCATGAAGATCTTCCGCTCTACCTTTCGCGCTTGTTGTGTATTTTTTATGAGATTCCTTCTTGAATTTTTCTTGGTCAGGTGGGGCTTCAAGCAATTTCAAAATCTTCTTTGCATTCGTATTTCGGTATTTTTTCTTAGGTTGAGGAGTTTTAATAAGTTCTTGCTTTGGTGAAGATTTTCGAATGTTTTCAGGTGAATATTTAGACTCAAATGGTATTTTTTCGGAAATGATTGACCATAGACGCTTATTCGATGATCGCAAATGATTTTCATTTTCTGCAAAAACACTACCTCTGTAACTGTTGCTTAAAACCAATAATACTATTAATACTAATAGTGCTGAAAGTTTCCTGACTAAGTTTGATAAGGATATAGATTTATAAAACAAGATTTTCATACTATACGAACTGGCACATTATGTAATTTAAGATACTCTTTTACCTTTGAAACAGTAAATTTCCCAAAATGAAAAACTGAAGCTGCCAAAACAGCATCTGCTTTTCCGACTGTGAGAGCATCACGAAAATGATCTAAGGTTCCACCACCTCCAGATGCAATTACGGGAATTTTAAGCAGACTACTTACGGTTGCAGTCAACTCAAGCTCAAAACCATCCTGATGTCCATCGGTATCCATACTTGTCAGTAAGATTTCTCCAGCACCTCTTGATTCAACTTCTTTTGCCCAGACAACGGCATCAATTCCAGTGGTCTGACTTCCACCATGACTGAAAACTTCCCATTTCGCTTTTGAATTTTCAGTATGATTGCCATTTGACTTTTTTTTACTTTTTCTAGCATCAATCGCTACAACAATACACTGCGATC
Organism: uncultured SAR324 cluster bacterium; assembly: GCA_902562015.1. The sequence goes on along the minus strand of CACERX010000009.1, from coordinate 8,825 downwards.
CAAAACGTTTTGCACCTTCAGTTATCAGATCTGCATTGCTGATAGCAGCTGTGTTTATAGACACTTTATCAGCACCGGCGTTTACAAGAGAATGTATATCATCAAGTGAGTTTACACCACCTCCTATTGTAAAAGGTATAAACAATTCACGTGCCAACCTAGTTGCCATCTCAATTGTGGTTGCACGTTTTTCCTTAGAAGCAGTTATATCAAGAAAAACAAGTTCATCGGCTGACTGATCATTATAACGCTGAGCAAGTTCTAATGGGTTACCTGCGTCTCGCAAATTTATAAAACTGGTGCCTTTAACTACTCGTCCTTCTTTAATGTCAAGACAAGGAATTATTCTCTTTGCAAGCATTTGAAAACCTTTTTGAGATCTATTTTCCTTTCATAAATGGCTTTTCCACTGATAACCTGATCCACACCATATTGCTCAAGATTTTTAAGCTTTTCAAGGTCTTCTAAGGAAGAAATTCCTCCCGATGCAACTATTTTCAATCCCGTATGCTCTGCCATTTCTCGAAGTGCAACCAAATTTGGTCCACTTAACATTCCATCTCGGGAGATATCTGTAAAAACCACTCTCTTAATACCTGAATTTTTCCATCTTAAAGCAAATTCTACATCTTGAATTTGAGTGTTCTCCTTCCAGCCTTCAATTGAAACTTTGCGATTACGAGAATCTATTCCAAGAATTATTTGTTCATCAGTGTATTTATTTAAAAGTTTCTCAAGTACATCCGGCAAATTGACTGCCATTGTTCCTACAATAACAGATGCAACCCCTAGATCAATCATATTGTCAATGTCTTCTTCCGTACGCAGACCTCCTCCAATTTGAACTGGTATCGAAACATTTTTCATAATCAAACGGATACTAGTAATATTGGAACTTATCCCCTGAAATGCCCCATCAAGATCAACTAAATGTAATCTTTTTGCTCCTGCTTCTTCAAATTTGACTGCCATGCCAGCAGGATCATGAGAATAAACGGTTTCCTTATCAGAATTACCCTGCAGGAGTCTTACACAGGAACCATTTTTCAAATCTATTGCTGGAATTAACTGCATAACTGATTTTCAGTATTTCTCTATTTTTAAGTTAAATCTTTTTAATCAGCAGAGCTATTTTTTTCTGCTTCAACTTCAAGCCTAACCATTTGAACATTAATTATACTTTCTGAATTAACCGAGTTACTTTCGATATATTTTTTTGAAACAATATCAATAAATTTTTCTCTTTCTTTTTCAGGAACTCTTTGAGTGTAAGGCAACCACGTAGTACGTATCCAACCTTTTAAAGATTCAATTCCTGCGTGGTCTTTTTTTTTTGGTATAAGCTCAATCCGGTTCAGCTTGAATCCACAATCTATTAGAAGTGTTTCGTATTCATTTATTCCAGGAAAATAGAAAGGGAAACTGAATTTATTAAAGTATGAATGCCACCTCTTTTCAGTCCGTAATTCTGATAGCACATCAACTATTCCAGAAGCATTCCCCTTACCCCCCATTTGAATAAGAATTCTGCCACCCTGTTTTAAGCTTTTGAACATCCCTTTAATAACTGGTTTCTGATCTTTTACCCAATGAAGTGCGGCATTTGAAAAAATTAGATCAAAACGATCATTAAAATCTAAATTCTTTGCATCCATCTCTTGAAAAGACAAATTTGAATATATATCTGCAGGATGTCTTTCTGTAGCGAGTTGTATCATTCCAGCTGAATTATCAACTCCGATGATTGATCCTTCACTGACTATTTTAGATATTTCTGCTGTTACCTTACCGTCTCCGCATCCTAAATCTAGTACATTCTCTGTTCCTTTAAGTGAAATTTTTTTTAAGAGTTCTCTTGCCCATTTTAGCTGACCTTGAGAGTGCTTCTCATATTCTTGAGCATCCCATTTGTAATTTTTCATTTAAAATTTTACTCCATTCTATTTAATTAATTATTACCAGTTAACCACTACATTAGATCATGTTTGAGACTGTTTAAAAAATTAATTTTTATCAAACCTTATGGCTTAAATATTGAATTCCAAGATTAATCTCAAGTAGTGCATGAAATCCAACTCAATTAAAAATATACATTCTCGATAAGCCGAACCATTTAGTCATGCAAGTTATTTCAAATCCAATTACTGAAAAACAAACTAGCCTGGAGAGACAGGTAAGAAGCAAGGAAACACCTTCTTCCAAAAATCTCTCAGTTCAATCTACTAAATTGGAAGAACAAGGATCAGAAAAAGGAGCTGCACAAAATGAAACTTCACAATACTTAAAGGTTCTCTCCAGAGTCGAAAATCTTTTAATTCAGGACAAACTGCCAGATGCCGCAATTGAAGGTTTTGCAGGGGCAGTAAAAAATCAGATCGATGCAATGACAGAAGCAGATAGGCAAATGTTAATGAAAATTCCTGAAGTGAAAACACTGGAATTGAAAGATTTAGATGATATCCCTGAAATGATAAAAAATGATATTAGAAATGAAGATAAGAATACCGCTTTGCTGAAATTTTTGAGAGTACCAGAATTTGCAGATTTAATGCGTGCAGAAAATAAACCAGTGTCTAAAACTTACACTGCACAGTCAGCTGTAAAACCTTCAGCTGTAAAACATGCAGGGGGAATTTTATCTGAATCTACACCAATTTTAGAAAACCCAGTTCAAACATCTTCAGCAAAGGCGACTCAGAATAACAATCAAAAGGTTAATACCGCCGTTATAAATCGGAGCATTTAAAAATCTGTTTTTTGATTAGTTTCAAAAAATTCAGTTTTGAATTAAAGGTATCACAAACAAATTTCCCTTAAAGGCTCCGCCAATCATAAATTTCAAACCTCCAGATGGCGTGAAAATGTCACCTTCAATTTGAGCATTTTTTAAAACCTCTAAAAGCCTTGTGGCCTTTAGATTACCTTCAACGCAACCATCTATTTGAATCAAAGGAGCCTCGATTTGGCCTTTAACTTTTCCCAAAGCCCCCACAGTCACGGATTGTTCACTGGACACCATTCCAATATAGGTGCCGTCTATTCTTATGCTATCACTACTTGAGAGATTACCTTCCATTTGAAAATCAGGTCCCAAATATCCTTTAACCAGTTTCATTCTTAACCTTATATATTTTGTTTTGGAAATGCGGTATCAAAGGATATTCTGCATGAAAGGTGCCCGTATTTCTTTCCTACAAAAAATAATATTAAATAAGGTAAATTATTTTAGTGATATCATAGACCTTTGTTAATATAATTTACACATCATACTGATTATAAAAGAAGTATTGTGGATGAGAGTTTATTATTTAAGCCACATTTCAATTCTTTCACATGCATCAACTAATTTAGGAAAGAGAACTTTTTCAATTTCCTGATTTAGCTTTGAGCTTACAGGGAAGTCTTTCAGAACCTGTTCTCCATTATAATCCACACTGGCAACACGTACTCCGAGAAATTCATTAGGCAAATAAAAATCTGAACCTGGAAGCAGGGCAACTCCTACTTCGTTTAAAAGACTTTGCGTTAATTCAGTACTTGAGTTAATTCCTCGGGATTTAAGTTTATCTTTATAATTTTCAAAATCTGGAAACAAATAAAATGCACCCTCAGGTTTTGGACAATTCAGTCCTATTTCCAAAAACCTTTGGTACAAAAATGTTCCTGCAGCTTCATGTATATCTCGACATAGTTCAACATGGCCTCTGACAGATTCATAATTTTGGAAAGCTTGGAGTGCACCATATTGTACCGGAGAACTCACGCAGCTGAATGTCTCGCTAACAAACGCACTAAGTGCAGGGACTATTTCTTCTAATTCATGTGGAATCATAGCAAAACCAAGACGCCATCCCCCTGCAGAAAATGCCTTTGAAATTCCGCTTGTAGTTATTGTACCTTCAGGGTAGTGTTTGGCTATGCCTTCAAAAATCCCTCCAAATTTAGTCAGTCCATAAATTTCATCAGAAATAACAATCACACTGTGTTTTCTGCAAACCTCCGCTAAGTCGCTTAATTCTTCAGGAAAATGAACACTCCCAGTTGGATTGTTCGGATTATTTAAAATAAGAATAGATTGAGGGAATACTTGGTTGGATAATGTTTTATCCAACTCTTCTGCCTGCAATCTGTATCCATTATTTATGTCTGTAGGAATTGGAATGAAAGTTTTCGACCGGATCGCAGCCTGCGGACCGTAACTGACCCAGCTTGGAGATGGAACCATTAGTGGCCCCTCTAACAGATAAACATGCTGAAAAATCATCTCTTTACTGCCTGGACTAATAAATATATTTTCAGCAGTATAATTATAGCCAAATTGATTGTGAAAAAAATCAGCTACTGCTTTTCTTAATTCTGGTAATCCTCTACCAGAAATATATTGCTTGCGATGCGAATTTTCCCTTAAGGCTATTTGCATTGGACCTGGCACAGGGAAAGGAGATTCACCAAATCCCAAGTGACATATATCCTCCCCATCATTAAGTAATTTTATCGCATGCTGATTAATTGATAGAGTTGCTGATTCTTTTAATTCACTTATTTGAGTGTTAATAATTGGACGCATTTCAATGTTATATTTCTTTGAACTCAAATTTGCTACGATTACTCTTTAATACCTTTTATCAAAGATGATGGATTACCACAATGCAGCAACCATAGTTGGTGGGAAGCACGAGTCACCCCAACATAAAGCAATTGTCGTGAACGAATATCAGGACCATAAGTTGAAGCATCTGCATCAGCAATAATTACTGAGTCAAATTCCAGACCTTTTGTCTGTGTTATATCTGTAACATCAATACCTGGAGTGAAACTAAATTCCTGTTCCCTGATAATACGATAATCAACAATATCTGTTAGTTTCAGTCCTTCATAAATAAATTCAGCTGTTTCAGGAGTCCGTGTCAAAACAGCCACACTTGCAAGAGGTTCCCTAACAGATAAATCTTTCAATGTCTCTGCAAGAAAAGCAATCATTGCCCCACGCTGCTTGAATCTGAAAACATCTACCGGAGCACCATGACGGGTTGAATGCCATTCTACGTTCGCAGTATGATTACCAATCACATTTTTTGCTGCTAACATGATTTCATTTGTTGAACGATAACCAATTTTTAAAGGTTCTAAAGCTGTGACATCAGGTTTTGAACCGTCTGGCAAAGTCAGATGACCCAAAGACTCCTCCCATGTTTCATTTTTACGACCGAGCATTATCCGCTGGTCCAAGTCCCCTGCCAATGTAACACTAATCCTATTTGCAGGAGTCAGACTAACCAATAGCTGGAACTCAAGTGCACCAAAATCCTGAGCCTCATCCAGCATCAAGTGCGTATAGAGGAGTTGGCGGCCATTTTTACGATTGATGGGACCCATCAGAAGTTGGAAAAGTAAAAGCAAAAGTGTATCATCCTCTTCATCTAGATAAGATTTATCATCCATAAAATTTAAATTTTCAGTTTCTAGATCTTGATGCTCATCTAAATGTGAAGCCTTCCCCTGCTCATTCACAAAAGCTTCTTCCATTTCCTGACGTTTTTGATATTGTCTTACTGCCCATGTACAAACACTAGTAAGCTGTGTTTCACTAAATTCTCCTGGGGCGAGTCTCTCCACTGTTTCAAATAACAATTCTTTACGTACAAGACAATCGTTCCAGATTTGAGTTGTCAATATATGAGGATTCTCCTGCAATTCAGGGAATGCATGTTCCAACTGATTTTCCAGTTGTTTCTCCATTCTTATACTAGAAAGCTTAGCTATATTATTAAGTGAATATTCTCCTTTTGACCATCGCAGTAGACGAATTAAACGAGGTATTAAAGGCACGTCTTTCATAGAATCCCATGCCTTCAAAACCTGTTCTAAACCTTCAACTCTTGAGAGTTTTTCTTCTAATAATTCCCTGTAATTATTTGTCCGTTTCTGCACCTCTTCACGATAGTATCTCAGCCACAATGGATGACGTTTTAATTCAATTACGTCCATTGGAGTATTTTCTGCGTAATTTCCAGGCAGTTCAGGCAAAACTCGACGTCTCAGACCTGACACCCACTTATGATACGTCCTAGGTCTAACTCCGTGAACACCCAATGCAGGTAAAACTTTTGACATATAGTTTGCTAAAGCGGGACCGAAAACTATAGGTAGTACAGTTTTTGGTTTAAAATACTGTGGTTTATTTGTCATCAAGTAGGCTAGTCTGTGAAGCGCAACGGTAGTTTTTCCCGAACCTGCACCACCTTGAATCAAAACTATTCCAGATTCAGAATGTGTTATAATTTCAAATTGCTGTGGATCAACAAGTGCAGTAATTTGTCTAAGATGTTTGTCAACACTGTATCCTGAAAAGTTTTTTATTGCAGTTGCTTCTGTCTTATTTTGTTGTACAACATTTGATTGAGATTCATCCAAAAAATTTTCTTTCCCACTTTCCAATTTAGGTATTTTATGAGTAATTAAATGCCATTTTTTTGAATTTTTTGCATCTGTTGAATAATTTTCTAATACTCCTCCAGGCCAGTTTATCCTCTTAAGAATACCATTCTCTATGAGTAGCATTCTTCTGGTTAACAGTTCACCTTCTATCTCACGCTCACCAATGTCTTCAACATATTCTTCTCCCTCACGATATCGATAAAAAATTTGACTTATCGGTGCGTTTTTCCAGTCAACAATCGAACAGGGTAGGTGAGTGGAAAAACAGTTCTGGTTACCTATGAGTAAATCACGCTCACGCTTGTTTTCTCTCAGACGTATATGTGCAAAATATGGGGTTTCAAGGTTGAAGTTGATATCTTTGTAATGCGAATCCTGTTGAGTGTGGAGCAGTACCATGCTTTCCAATTGTGACATTATTGCAGGTACATCCTCTGGAAGAGTCTCCGAAAGAGAATCACGAAGTTCAATTATATTTTCCAGTTGTGATTTACTTATTTCTCCTTTTTTCTCTTCTGCAGTATGCATCAACAAACCTTGTTTAACTTTTAGTAAAAGTTGCTGTTCTTCCTCCAAAATTTTATTTTGTTCAACTGATAAATTCTCTATTTTATGCATTAAATCCTCTAATCTTTTACTCTCTGAATTTTGGCTCCCAAGGCATTTAATCTCACATCAATAGATTCATAACCACGGTCAATCTGGTCAATATTGTATATTTCCGTGATACCATTTGCTCCGAGTGCCGCAATTAACAATGCCATACCTGCTCTGATATCTGGAGATGAAACCCTTGCTCCTTTGAGAGTACTTGGTCCCGAAACTACTACTCTGTGTGGATCACAAAGGATAATTTGTGCTCCCATTTCTATCAACTTATCTACCCAGAACAAACGGCTTTCAAACATCTTTTCAAATATCAAAACTGCTCCATCGCATTGAGTGGCTACAACCGTCATGATACTGGTTAAATCAGCTGGGAATCCTGGCCATGGTGCGTCATCTATTTTTGGAATCCCACCAGGAATGTCTCTCTCTACTTTAAGTTTTTGCTTTTTCGGAATGATAATATCGTCACCTTCAAATTGAACTTCTACACCCAGTTTCTTAAACATGAGACTTGTCATGCGCAAATATTTTATTCCAGCATTTTTAACCCTCAATTCACTCCCAGTCACAGCTGCTAAGCCGATAAATGAACCTACTTCAGTGTGATCAGGTTGAATTGTGTATTCACCTCCAGAAAGTTCTGAAACACCATCAATAATTAGAAAATTACTGCCAATACCATCTATTTTTGCACCCAGCTGGACTAGAAAATTGCATAAACCCTGAACATGCGGTTCGCAGGCTGCATTATATATATTGGTTCTTCCTTGAGCTGTTACTGCCGCCATGATCACATTTTCTGTAGCCATTACACTTGCTTCATCGAGGTAAATTTCAGCTCCATTTAGACCATCAGTTTCCATCTCATAAATTCCGTTGTTATTCAGATTAATTCGGGCTCCAAGTTTTTCTAGAGCTGAAAGATGAGTTTGAACAGGTCTTAATCCAATCCTGTCTCCACCAGGAGAAGGTAAAGCAACAGATTTTTTTCTAGCTAAGAGAGGTCCCGCTAAAAGGAAAGATCCCCGAATGCGAATTGCATTTTTTTGATCTGGATTATTACTATGAATATTTCCTGAGTCTATTTGGTAAGAGTGCTTATCAGATTTTTTTATAACCGCGCCAACACCTGTAAGCAGGTCTTTCATAATAGAAATATCCAGTATTTCAGGTACGTTATGAATTATTACAGGTTTTTTAGCTAGCAAAGTAGCGGCTAGTACCGGCAGAGATTCATTTTTATTGCCAGAAGGAGTAATACTCCCTGAAAGATTTACTCCCCCCCTCCACAATAAATTTTTGCATATTTTAGTTAGTTTGAAAATTACAGAATGATCGAATAATTATATAATTTCAGAAAATTATAGTTAATTTAGTGTTGATAAAACAGAATATCATCCTATTATTTGTAATGAATTTAAAATAGATTAGTTCATCTTATTTCCGTTATATTAGATCCTAAATGATGACGCAAACGTTCTAAATTGCGTGGTACTGCTGTCAGCGTCATCATAATGCCGTTATCTTGGTAATCGATATTATCAACTCGACTCCACTCATAAATATTTGCTAATTTCTGACAGTGCTGGTAATCCAGCCTTATTTTCACAGTCTTCATTCTTTCTTCAAAGAAGACCATTATCTGCTTTCTAATTTTGTGAATAAAATTCGCAGAATTTTCATATTTTTTGTTTTTTTCTTCTATTGCAGAAATAAAGATTGCTTCAGGAAATAACTTCTCTAGCAACAACATTCGTGTTGGAGTTATCATGTCTGTT
>CACERX010000008.1 GCA_902562015.1 uncultured SAR324 cluster bacterium | reverse complement strand
AGAGATCTAGGAAACATGCCTGCCAATGATTTGAAACCCAAGGATCTAGCATCCACAGCCAAAAATATTGCAAGGCAGCACAAAATGAATTGTACAGTTTTGGAGGAAAAACAAATGAAAACGCTTGGAATGGAGATGCTACTGGGGGTTTCTCGTGGGTCTCGTGAACCGGCCAAGCTAATTCTGATGGAATATTTTCATCAAAAAGCAAAACAAACGATTGCACTGGTTGGCAAAGGAGTAACATTCGATTCTGGAGGAATATCTCTTAAGCCAGGAAGGAATATGGATGAAATGAAGTTCGATATGTGCGGTGCTGCAGCTGTTTTGGGTGCCATGAAAATCATTGGGCAGATAAATCCAAAAACAAATGTAATAGGTGTTATTGCTGCAACAGAAAATCTACCTGGAGGAGATGCCCAAAGACCGGGAGACATTGTTACAGCATATAATGGTAAACGTGTGGAAATACTCAACACTGATGCAGAAGGTAGACTTATCCTTGGAGACGCCTTAAGTTATGTGGTCAAGGAATTTAAACCAAATGCCATTATTGACCTAGCGACTCTAACTGGAGCCTGCATCACAGCATTAGGTCACTACGCATCAGGCGCTATTACAAACAACGATATTTTGATGGAACAGGTAAGAAAAGCTGCTAATCTCAGCGGTGATAAGGTATGGCAGCTGCCCAGCTTTCCAGAATATGGTGAATCAATCAAGGGCAAATATGGTGACTTGCAGAACATAGGAGTTGGTGATTCAGGAACAATAATAGGTGGTATGTTTTTAGAACATTTTGTTGACAATATTCCTTGGGTGCATCTCGATATTGCCGGAACGGCATGGAACGTCAAGCACATTGGTTATCAACCAAACAGTGGTGCAACAGGAGTTGGAGTGAAACTTCTTGCCGATCTTGTACAGAACTGGGAACTGATTAAATAATTAAGTTTTAAAAAATCTAAAATTGTCAAAATAATGACAAAATCTCGCGACACTCATTTTTATAAACTGGTAAAAAAACTTATCAGCACTGAACGTAAAAAACTGCTGAAAAGTGTTCTTGAACCATTGAACTCTGTGGAAATAGCAAACATACTCCTTCAAATAAATCTCCAGCATCAGCTTATAGTTCTTGAAAATTTGGATCGAGAAAAGTTTTCAGATGTACTCAACAGTCTGCAAGGATCTCCTTCCATCCTCGGTAACATAGTTCAACAAATGTCTCCTGACCGTTTGAGTGACGTTATTGAAGATATACCTCAGGACGATGCAGCAGATTTTGTTGGACTCCTTGACGATGAAAAAGCAGATGCATTGCTGGAAAAACTTCCGGAAAAAGATCGTGAAGAGCTTACTCAACTACTTAAATATGATGAAGAAACCGCTGGAGGTTTGATGACGCCTTACGTGGTGGCAATTAAAAAAAACCAAACTGTTGCTGCAGCAATAAAAAAAATCCAAAAATTTGTAAAAAATGAAGGTTTTGAATTATTTTATACTGCTTATGTTGTAGATGAACACGATCACCTTATTGGAACAATCGGGACTACGGAACTCTTACTAGCCGAACGTAATGCACTAATTGAAAATCTGATGAATCCTGATGTAGTAGCTGTCGATCAAGATCTTGACCAAGAAGAGGTTGCCAGAATTGCTCAGGAATATGATTTGGTTGTTGTTCCTGTTATAGACAAACATTTAAAATTAATTGGAAGAGTTACACTAGATGATCTAGTTGATGTGATCGTGGAGGAACATAATGAAGATTTGGGGCATTTGGCAGGAACCGGTCATGAAGAAGTTACTGAAACCTCAGTTCTACGTACTTCAGGCGATCGCTTACCATGGCTTCTGATAGGATTATTTGGGGGGTTTTTAACTGCAATTGTAATGAGCTTCTATGAAAATGCAATAATATCTCTTCCCGATGTAGCTTATTTTATTCCTTTAGTAGCAGCCCTAGGAGGTAGTATAGGTATCCAGTCATCAACAATTGTGGTACGAGGACTAGCAACAGGAGCTATACAAACGACTGATATAGTTATTCGTCTTTGGAAAGAGTTAAAAGTGGGATTATTGAATGGTATGGTATGTTCTATAATACTCACACTTATGTCATTGTACTTAACCAGTGATTTAGGCAGAGCACTAACTTCCGGAATTTCATTGTTAATTGTAGTTTGTTTTGCGGCAACTGTTGGTTCGACAATTCCAATAATACTTAAACGAATGAATATCGACCCTGCTTTAGCTACGGGTCCTTTTATTACTACAACAAACGATATTATCGGTATTGCCATATATCTAGGCCTTGCCTTTAATGTCAGTTTTTCTTCATTAATAAGTACTTGAATACTTAATGCCTTTTAAGGACATTTTAGGACAAGTGGATGCAATCGAGCTGATTTGCCATGCAATCCGAAGAGAAAGAATACCACATGCATGGCTGTTCACAGGACAAGCTAATATTGGAAAATTTAAAACGGCTGTTGCCCTTACCCAAAAATTAAACTGCAGTAAAATAGAAGATGACTCCTGTGGTAAGTGTAATTATTGTCTTCAGATCGAAGAAGAGAATTTGCCAGATTTTATGGTCATAAGACCTGAAGGTAAATTCATAAAGATTGATCAAGTAAGAAAGTCACTTAACTGGATTAATCTGCATCTTGATCAGGCAAAAAAAAGAGTATTAATCCTTGATAGAGCAGAGCATTTGGGAAGTGAAGCTGCTAATGCTTTCCTTAAAACATTAGAGGAGCCTGCTCCAAACACTATAATTATTTTAATTGCTTTATCAATAAAACAACTCCCAGAAACAATCGTTTCGAGATGCCAGCAAGTACAATTTCGACCTTTAGACCGAGACATCACAAAACATTTATTGCGCAAAAACACGGACCTCTCTGAAGAATTAGTTCAACTTTTAAGCTCATATGGAATGGGTAGCGTTAAGATTAATCTGGCAAACAGTATTGAAATGATGCTCACAGTTCAAAACACTGCAATTAAATGGTTAACTTCATTTAATTCAGAGAGCCTAGAGGAATTGCTGCATACCTCTGAAGCATGGGGGAAATCAAAAAATGAAGAATGGCGTTTTCTTCTTGATTTTCTTGAGACGTGGTTTCGTGATTTAACATGGCTACGTTTTGGTCTTCCTGAAAATGAACTATTAAATAGATATAATACTTCAAATTTGGACAGAGTAAGTGATTTAAAACAATGCGGGAAACATTTTTCTCTGCATCAAATATTTGATATATTTAGAGAAATTGGAGAATCAAGAACAGCAATAAATCTTAATGCTAATAAGTCCCTCGCAATTGAATCATTGTGCCTGCAGATTTACCGTACCGCAACATGATCTTTTACTAATATTATGAAATTTAATATTTTTGAAAAAAATGTGTTGGCCCACCTGGTAATTTTTTTATGCTTTTTGACAATTATTTCATGTCTCTCAAATGCAAGCCCGCGTCAACCAACACCTGCTGAAGTAGAAAACATACGCAAAGAAACTAAGATTGTATTCCAGAATTTTATCCAGCTTTGGCAGGAAGAACGTTATTTTGAACTTTATGAATACGGGAAAAAACACTCAAGAAATCAATTAACAATCGAAGAATTTGCAACTCGCATGGTTGAACTGGACTGGGTTCCAGTGGGATTCCTCCCTGGGAAAACCCCTAAGGTTAATTATCTATACAGGACACTATTATACGTTGATGCTGAAATATTGTTTCGTCATAAAAGCTTTATGGATTTGCAATTCAGCAAAAAACAATCTTTTCTGTTACTAAAAGAAGAAGAGAAATGGCACTTTGACTTGCTTCAGATGATCCGTGCTCCTTTTTACTCCCCAAAATAATAAAGATTAACAACTTAATTATTCCAAATAATAGTAATGTCATCAGATGAAGTAACATTAATTGGAACTTTGGAAAAAATACTGTACAGCAATCCTGAAAACGGATTTATCATTGGTACTTTCCTCACTGATAAAACCAAAAGACATATAACAGTTAAGGGCATTGCATACAACAATGTTGTTCATGAAACTTTAAACATAAAAGGTAGCTGGGAAAATCACAAAATTTATGGTCGGCAATTCTCTTTCCGAGAAATCATGCCGATTGCACCAACATCGGAAGAGGGAATGATTCGCTATCTTTCTTCAGAAATATTTAAGAGCATAGGTAAAAAAACTGCTCAACGTATAGTTAATGAATTCGGGAAAGATACTTTCAAAATTATAGATAATTCACCTAGATTAATTTCTAAAATAAAAGGAGTAAATAGAAAGCAACAAAATTCACTTCTTAATTCATGGGAAGAGCAAAAAGGACTCAGGGATGTAATGACTTTTTTGAGAGGAATTGGGATATCTCATGGTTTCGCACAAAAAATTTATGCTAAACATGGAATGAATAGCGTTTCACTAATTAATGCAAACCCTTATTTATTAACAGAATTTTCTGGGATTGGATTTCTAACAGCAGACGGAATTGCTCTAAATCTTGGATTTGACAAAAATTCTCCGCATCGTGCAGCTGCTGGATTGCTTTATATGCTTGAACAGCAGGAACAAAACGGACACACATGTTACCCTCTGTTTGAATTTCTGGATAAAACAGCTTCCGAACTTCTTATAAGAAAAAATATCTTAGAAGAATCTTTAAATCAACTGATCGATGACAGCTTGATTCATTGCACTGAACAAAATGATGAAAATGAGAGAAATCAAAAATTTATCACCAGAATGCTTTATTACAGGTCAGAACAGCGAATAACTGAGAATATTTTTAGAATCCTAAAGAGCAAAGCTTACACAACCTTTAAGCACGAAACATCTATTATTGAAGAGCAGGAGAGCAAAGTTGGGTTAAAACTTGATAAAACCCAAAGGGAAGCTGTAAGCGCTGTTCTGAAACATAAGGTTTTAATTGTTACAGGTGGTCCTGGAACTGGGAAAACAACACTTGTAAGATTTGTACTTGGTCTTATGCGTCCTAAAATCCCTTCTATAGCTCTTGCTGCTCCAACCGGTCGCGCCGCCAAGCGTATTACAGAAACTACAGGCTCATCCTCATCAACAATTCACAGACTATTGGAAGCCACCAACTTCGGATTTCATCGTAACAGGGAAAACCCCATAGATCAGGAGCTAATTATAATTGATGAAACGTCTATGATAGACACATTACTTATGGACAGTCTACTGGAAGCAATTCCATCAGCATCTCGCCTCATAATTGTTGGTGATGTGGACCAACTTCCATCAGTAGGTGCAGGAACAGTTTTACAGGATTTTATCAAATCTGGTTCAATCCCAGTAGTTCGATTAAACCATATTTTTCGTCAGGCTTCTGGAAGCATTATCACGGTAAATGCTCACAAAGTAAGACTAGGTGAAATCCCCTCTGTTAATGAATCATCCAAAAAAAATGACCTAAAGAATCAGTTAAAGGATTATTATTTTATAGAAGAATCGGATCAGGATAAAATTGTTGAAAAAATACTGCTTTTGAATACAGAAAGAATACCTCACAGGTTTGATCTGGATCCAATTAAGGAGATTCAGGTACTTACTCCTATGCACAGAGGTGTCACCGGGGCATCACAGCTTAATCGCAATTTACAGGAAAAAATTAATCCTGATGCAAAAGGGATTGAGCATCGTGAACAATGGTTCCGTGTAGGAGATAAAATCATGCAGCAGCAAAATGATTATGATAAACAAGTATTCAACGGAGATTTAGGAAGAGTAGTTGACTGTGATCAAGATTCTAGAGAATTGTATGTGAATTTTGATCAATCAAATATCCATTATAAATCTAATGAATTAGACCAATTAACCCTCGCCTACGCAATTACAGTTCACAAATCCCAGGGAAGTGAATATTCTGCTGTAATTATGCCAATAACAACACATCATTTCATGATGCTTCAGCGTAATTTACTCTATACTGCAATTACACGCGGGAAAAAATTAGTAATTCTAATTGGTTCATCAACTGCGTTAAAAATTGCAGTTGAAAACCAAGGTAATTTAAATCGTTATACGGGATTACTTAATCAATTTTCTGAGTGGAGGAAAAAATTTTAGCTTTAGAGATCTTATAATAGAATGATTAGCCAGACTTTGAAAAAAATTTTGCATTTGATGTTACTCAAAGCAGTGATAATATTATTACTCCTCACAACCCCTCAATGCTTTGCTGAAGAAGGAGTTTTCTCTAGGAAGATTGTTATAGCAACACACCAACCCCTCAGTGGCCCGGCAAACGAATACTCTGATATTGGTAAAAGCTCTATGGCTTATTTTAAATTTGTCAACGATCAAGGTGGCATACATGGACGTGAAATTGAGCTGATAATGATTGATGATCAACTTAAATCTGAAATTACATTAAAATATTCTATACCTTTGTATTTCAAAAAAGGAATTTTTAGCTTTTTCAGTGGTATCGGAAATAAAACTAATCAGGCTGTTTATCCATTTTTAAAAAAACATAGAATTCCAAACTTTTTCATTGGTTCTGACTTACCAGAATGGAATTTACCTGTTCGTGAGTCTGTTTTTACTTTTTTACCTACTGCTGATACAGAATCTAGAATTTTGGGCAAACATATCACAAAAAACCATCAGAAACAGGAACTCATAATCTGGTATTCAGAAAAGCCGATTTTTTTAAGGGCTGTAAAAACATTAACAAAAAATTTGTATGGTGTTCCAGCAAAGCTACTTCCAGGAAAAACTGATCGACTTAAGGCAGAGTGGAAATTAATAGTGAAACGGAGACCTGATCTAATAGTAGTATTAGGCAGTTTTGGTGATACTCTCAATTTTTTAAAAGCTGCTCCCATACTAAACATCCCCGTATATACCGGACATGCTGTTGCTGATAGTCGCCTAACCAAATGGCTTGACAAAGGTATTCATGAACAAGTTCGAGTACTAACATCCTACCCACTAATAAAGGATACTAAACATGTCGGACATAAACTTCATTTGAAACTTCTAAGTGAATATGAGCCAGATCTGAAACCAACCAGATGGACTGTTTACGGACATGCAGTTGCAGAATTGATGGTTGAGGTGCTAAAAAGGTCAGGGAGATCTTTAAGCAGATCAAAAGCAATTCATGCAGCTGAAAGTATTAAGAATTGGCAGGGTACATTACTTCCTCCAATCTTTCTTGACACTAACAACCATATTGCTCTCACTACATTTCGCGTATCACAAATTCTGGATGACAGAGTTAATCATTTGTCTGATTGGATAGACGGGAGATAATAATTAATCTACCATAGGAATTTTTAAGGATATTTTAATTGCTTAATAAAAAATAGTTATACCTTATTCTTTAATTCTTACATACAAAAAGATGACTGCTCTTGTAAAATATCCTTTTACCTATAAAAATGAAAATTTTATTACTGAAATTTTGACAGAAAATAAAGTTTTAGCTTTCCCAACAGAAACAGTTTACGGCCTTGGCGGTAACGCATTTTCAAAAGAAGTAGCAGATCGAATATACCTAATTAAGCAAAGACCCAGGAATAAACCTTTTCCATTACTAATCACATTGAAATGGCTAAAAAAACTTTGTCTTTGGAATGATCCGAGGATTGATAATTTAATCGAAGCTTTTTGGCCAGGCCCATTAACCCTTATTTTAAAATTTAATCCAGACTTACCTAATCATCTCAAAAATAAATCAGGAGCATTGGCAGTAAGATATTCCAGTTCAACTATAGTTCAGCGCTTAATTGAGTTAGGAGAGTGCCCATTAATTGGTACCAGTGCTAACAAGACAAATTACCCTGCTTGCATATCCGCGGAAGAAGTAAGACATCACTTGAAGGATGATATTGATATTATAATTGATGGATACTCTGGAACTGAGAAATCATCTTCAACAATTGTTCATTGTATTAGTGAGCCTTTTAGAATTATACGAAAAGGGCCAATATCATTGAAAGATCTGAATCTTATTTGCAGAGTAAATAAATAAATTTTTCTAGTCACTTTTTTTATAAGTGGAACTACACTTGATCCCGATTTTTTTCTTTATGACATTTAATAATTGGGCTACAGAAATTTAGTAATACCTTCTAAAAGTATACACCAATTGTAACAACAAAACCTGTTGGAGAATCTATCCAATTAAACCATTTTTCAGTTCTTTCACTAATATTTTGATCTAGTTTTTCTCTGGTGCCGGAAACTGCGGTCCACGTTTCCCAATGCTCTAAGACTTCAACGGACTGATTCTGCAAATAATTTAAACGTATAATGTCTATTGCGAGAAATCCAATTTCGTTAAACCTTAATAAACCTGTACCTAGACTGACAACAGTTGTATTAAAAGACATATCAAAAGTTGCCCTTCCTGAGCCAGTTCGATTATAAGTTCGGGCCCATAATTTTACTGATCTTTTCTCTCTTGCAGCTATCAGATAGAAATTTTCTCCGTAAAACCATTTCACAAACTGAGTTTCTCCACTCATCCTGGAAGGCCCAAAGTTTTCTTGACGCTCTTTTTCCCAGATTCCTAAATTCTCTGAATCACTGATTTCAAGACCAATTACAACCGGATCCCAATACATTCCTGCGCTTAAGGCTGGAGCAAGAATTATAACCGGATTTAAACCATAGCTAATTCCGAACATGTAAACACGCTGATGTTCAATACGCTTGGTTGGCTGAAGAATCATGCTTGCTGCATCTGGATCGATATATGGATCTTCACTCTCAACACTTGTAACATCTTGACAAAATAATGCAGATGGAAACAAGAAGAAGAGAAATAATGTTAGTAGATGCTGAAAATTAGAATACTGATAGTGGAAAAAACAGGGAATATGAACTCCTTGAAATATAATCTTACGTAAATATAAGAAAAAGAACTGAGTCTTTTTTTGTGGCTACTATTGCATCAATTTTTACTACGTGCTACTTTGGGCCTTATCAATAGCCCTGCCAGTTACGGCTAAGGGGAATGATTCGGATTGGTATTGGGTTTTCAAGAGAAATGTGGAATTTCTAATGAAAATATTCACCGACAAATCTAAGATTTTATTAAAGCTCATACAAACCCATTTCCACGTAAAAATTAACAAAGTTCGGCAAATACAGCACAATTGCTAACTAAATAACAAAACATTGTCTATCGAAACATAAATACCTATAACACTAATTTAATACTGGATCAAATCTGATTTCTAGTGAAATAAAAATACTTAACTTTGCTCTTTTATCCAAAAATTATCTCAGATTAGTTCTAATGGATATTTAAAGTTTTTAGTAATTGCTGGAACAAAAAATTATAGTTAGAAACCAACAAAACAGCTATGTTTCAAAAATTTACCCCAAATGTAACAATAAATCCAGTTGAAGAATTCAACCAACCTAGCCATTTTTCAGATCGTTCACTAATATTTTGATCTAGTCTTTCTCGTGTTCCGGAAAGTTCGCTCCAAGTCTCCCAATGCTCAACAGCTACAACAGACTGTTTCTGCAAAAAACTTAGACGTATTATATCTATAGAGAGGAAACCAATTTCATTGAAGCGTAACAATCCTGTTCCCAAGCTGACAACAGTTGTATCTAAAAACATATTAAACATTGCCTCTCCCTCACCTTCTCGATTATAGGTAATGTTCCATATTTTTGCTGATCTGTGTTCCCTTGCAGCCATCAGGTAGAAGTTTTCGAAGAAAAACCACTTCAAATACTGCGTATCTCCGCTAAATCTGGAAGGACCCAGATTTTCTCGACGTTCCTTTTCCCAAATTCCAAGATGATCGGAATCACTGATTTCAAAACCAATAACCATAGGGTCCCAATACATTCCTCCACTTAAAGCTGGCGCAAGAATAATTGTGGGATGTAAACCATAGCTAATTCCCAAAATATATTTTCGACTAGATTCAAAATGTTGATTAGGCTTAAATAATGAACTTGTTTTACTTGGATCTATGTAAGGATCATCATCTCTGGTGTCAAGACTGTCCTGAGCAACAACTGATGTTGTTAACAACATGCAGGAAAAGACTGCAACAGCACGGTTACTTAAAGCCAAAATATGGATTCGAAAATAATAAGGAAATTTTTATTTGAAGAAAAACACTCAGACTGGAATTAAATTTATTAAACAATCAAATTATAGTTTTTTAATTTGAATTATGTCATTTTTAGCTGAGCCACATAGTTTTAGCTCAGTGTCCATGCCAACTGCGACACAAATGTTTGTCTGAGATAGGAAGAATGGGAACCTTACCGAGAAAGGTTAGGTAACTTAGAAAAAATAGGCCTGCAAATCCAAGTGTTATTAAAAGCTCATGCATACCAAGATAAACATGATAATGTCCAAAATGCTGTAAAGAGGGTACGACCATCAAGTAAATTGCAAACCACTGCCCAACTACTACCCAAATTCCCATCACTCTTATATAATTAGGAGTACGGCAAAGAGTTTTAGGCAGAAGTCCAACAAATGGAATAGCAAATACGCATACTATTATCAAAAAGAACATCAAAGCCCATGGTTGTTGCATTGATCGTATGACAAGGAAAGGTGTTTCCTCTGGCATGTCTGCATACCAGATAACAATATACTGAGAATATCCCATATAAGCCCATAAAAGTGAAAAAGCAAAAACCAATTTTGCCAAGTCGTGCAGACGATTAATTGTAATATATTCATGCATTCCAAACTTGTTTCTTACAGTAATGCTGATGGCCAAAATTAAGCCCAAAAAAGCGTGCATATTACCAATTATGAAAAATACCCCAAAAAGAGTACTGAACCATTCTTGATCCAGTGACATTACAAAATCAAAGGCTAAAAATGAGGCCCCAACTGCATAGAGTATAGCTAGTACAGGGGCTATTTTTCTTGACAATTTTTCTAGCCTGATCAATTCATCTTCATGTTCCCCATAGCCATTCAATATTTTGTCAGCAAATGTTCCACCCCAATCAGAACCTAACAACTTTCTTGCAAGTGCTATATCTGGTTTAATCGATGTTTTTACAAACCACCATGAGACTGCATATATAATTACCAGCCAGACAATATTCCTACTTACAAAAAATGGCAAGTTAAGCCATCCTGCTTTAACTGCTACTCCATGATGCAAAAATGGTGTGTGGGACCATTCATAAAGTACTTTACTTCCAAAGAATACTACAACAAACATTAAAAAGGAAATCGGCAGGAATGCAGCACAAGCTTCAGAAAGACGCTTGAATGGTCGACCCCATTTGGCATCTGTTAGTTGCCATATAACACTGAACAATATCCCTGAATGAGCAATGCCTGCCCAAAAAACAGTATTTATTAAAAATGCCTGCCATGTGCGAACTACACTGTCTTTTCCACCTGTTGTGAGTCCGGCAATAAACATCCCCAAACCTACAATTACAAGAACCCAGAGGAATCTCTTAAGATTTTCAGGAATTTTAAATAATGATTTTTCTGCAATTTCTTTCATCAACTATAACCTATTTACCAAACCAATCACTCATCATGTAATTAACCATATCCCAACGGTCACGGACCGAAGTCTGTGCACCATATGAGGGCATATATCCACGCGGAACTTGGAAAAAACTGCCATACTTAATTTTGTTATAGAGGTGCGATGCCGCAGTCGGTATCTGGAAAAAACCAATGATAGGAGGTGCTGGTACTCCTTTTTCGACAACCACGGTTTGAGACAGTCCATCTTCTCCATGACACGCAGCACAGTAAGTGTTGAAAAGAACTTTTCCTCGTTTCAATGAGTCTGGCGTTGACTGAGTAGGATTTTTTGGAAAGAACTCCCTAGGATTACCCTTTACGCCTGCT
Organism: uncultured SAR324 cluster bacterium; assembly: GCA_902562015.1. The sequence continues at coordinate 31,130 of CACERX010000008.1, read as the reverse complement.
CCATCTCCATAAACTGCAGGAATAAAAGGATCGTAAATCTTGACTACTTTTCCCAACACTAATCTAACTGGAACAGATTTTTTCGGATGTGTTATGTAACTTCCTTCTTCCTGTGGTTTAAGATTCTTCCCATCATACATCTCCTGGAAAAAAGGATAGTCTTTACCATCAAACCAAGGTCTCCCATCATTTTTGATCTGATAACCTTTTTGAGGATCAAAATACGGATACTGATCCATGGCCATAACACTCCCTGCAGACATAACCAACAATGCAGAATAAAATGAGAGCATGTACAATACTGGATTGAAAATATTATTTTTCAACATGCACCTCCTCTGCACCATGGTCTTTCATAATGGTCTCAAATTTTTCCAACTTATCCTCATCACACCTTATCACTATACCAAAGCGATCCCTTTGAAAGCGTGGATACCTCTTGGCACCCCTTGGAATTGGAAAACGGAATGAATCAATTATTCCTAGAATTGCGATACCAGCTAAGGTGTGGATAGCAGTAAACAAAATTGTCAATTCAAAACCAATAACAGTGAATGGTGGTATAGCTACAATAGGCTTCCCGCTTACCGGCAGTACCCAGTCAGAAGCAGTCCATGCAGGTAAACTGTAGCCAATAAAACAACCTAATGCCCCAAAACACAGCGCAATCCAGGGAAGTATTGTACTTGGATTACCCAGAGCATGATCTATCTCATGACGGGGGCAAGGACTTATAACCGTAGGCTGGAAGCCCTCATTACGAACTCTCTCTATAGTTTCAGTGGTCTCATCGAGGTACTCAAAAATTCCCCATACTCCTTTAAACTTAGCCATCAGCACCCTTATGTACATCATTCTTTAATGGAGGATTAGTGCCCTCCTTAAGTTCCATAATAGCCATGGGCGGTAAACTTTTCACAAAAATGGTAAACAAAGTAAAGAAAAAACCAAAACTTCCAATTGTAACACCTGTTTCTACTATTGTAGGCCAGTACTCTCCCCAGGATGATGGATCATATTCATGTTGAAGGGAACTGCCAATAATATTAAAACGTTCAAACCACATCCCAACATTAATTAAAGCAGCAATTATCCAAACAGCCACTGGATTGTTTCTGACTTTCCACCTCCACAATGGTATCGGAGCAATTACATTACAAAAAACCATTAACCAGAATGCTATCTGCGGAAAATTTAATTGATTGTCACCTAGTAAAGTCCAACTTGTCATTTCACCAAAGGGCCGGTAGTAAAAAATAGCTCTTTCATAAGGACTGCCACTGTAATATGCGATAAAAAATTCTGTTGCATATGCGTAACCTACAATGATCGAAGTGAAAATTATCACCTTCGAAACACTTTGGATTACGTGTTTTGTGATATAATCCTCCAAGCCAAAAACAGCCCGTATTGGAATCAAAACTGTTAACACCATTGCTAGTCCTGAAAAGATTGCACCTGCTACAAAGTATGGTGCAAAAATTGTTGTGTGCCAGCCAGGCACCGAAGACATTGCAAAGTCCCATGAAACTATTGAATGAACAGAAAAGACCAATGGAGTTGCACAGGCAGCAAAAATGAGGTATCCGCGCATGTAATGAACCCACTGATGGTTTGTACCTCTCCACGCTAAAGCCATAGGTGTATATAGCAAAGCTTTAAGTTTTTTTCCTCTGCGCATAGCTTCATCTCGCAAAATCGCCATATCAGGAATCAAACCCAGCAAGAAAAACATGATCGAAACAGACATATATGTTGTAACTGCAAACACATCCCAAAGTAGAGGAGATTTAAAATTTACCCATAACAACCTCTCATTAGGATAGGGTATTAGCCAGTAAGCAAGCCAGGGACGACCAATGTGAATAAGAGGAAAAAGTCCTGCTGTAAAAACAGCAAAAACTGTCATAGCTTCTGCACTACGGTAAATTGCAGTACGCCACGGAGCACGGGTCAAGTAAAAAACAGCAGAAATAAGAGTTCCTGCGTGCCCAATACCAATCCAAAAAACAAAATTAGTAATATAGAAGCCCCAGGCAATTGGGTGACTAATACCACTAAATCCTATACCAACGTCAATCTGTATGGAAAAACTTAAAATACCCAGCCCAAATGCTAGCAAAAATCCAAGTAAAAGTAGAAAGTATGATGGATGAGGCTTGTCAAGCATTGCCAGCATTTCATCATTAATTTGTCCATAATCTAAGGTAGTTGCCTTGATTCCAGGATGCCCAACATGTTCGTCTATTACAACCTTTCCAACATTTGGATCGTATCCAGAAGCTTTTTCCATTTATTCTCCGTCTACAACTTTTTTAGCAACGTTACGCATGATTTTTTTGATTCTAATTTTAATGATGACCCGAGTCATGGTCGTCAATATCTCTTGTATTTACTTTTTTAAGGTAAGTAATTGCGGGTTTATAGTTAAGCTCAGCTAAAACTTCGTATTGCCTATCACGATTCTCCTTATCATTTCTCAATGCTTGTTTGGAAACCTGACTTTCAGGATCCATTAAATTGCCAAAAGTTATGGCTTTTGTTGCACAAGTCTGCTGACAAGCTGTCATGACTTCACCATCTTCCAAATCTCTTCCAAGATTATTAGCATCATGTTTAGCATTAGTGATTCTCTGTACACAGAATGTGCATTTTTCCATTACTCCCACTTCACGTGTAGTTATAGTGCTGTTAAGCTGCTGGTCAAGTGGAGAGGGGAATTCATAATCAAACCAGTTAAATCGTCTAACCTTATAAGCACAATTGTTTGAACAGTAACGGGTTCCAACGCAACGGTTATAAACCATAGCGTTCAGACCTTCCGGATTATGGTAAGTTGCATAAACAGGGCAAACAGTTTCACACCCAGCATTTCCACATTGCTGACAAAGCATAGGCGTAAAACGTGTTTCATGCTCATCACCTTTACCCTCAATATAACGCTCCATTCTAAGCCATGACATTTCACGACCTATAGCAGTTCTCATTTTACCCACGACCGGGATATTATTTTCTGAATAACATGCAACTACGCAAGCAGAACATCCATTGCAACGATCTAAGTCAATTGTCATACCCCATCTATAAGGTTTGTAATATCCTGCAGTTTCAGAGCGATCAGGATAAAATTCGGAAGGCCTAGCATGTTTATGATGATGTTCTTCACCTTTGGCCAATTTTTCAACAGTGGTAGCAGCCGCAATATTCCGTCCAAGCTGACGAGCATTACCATCGGTATTCACCGTGTATGATTTTTCATTGACCATCTTAAGTTCAGCCTGAGTACCAACAAAAGTTAAGTTCCCCGCATTGTCCATTTTATTTGGCAGGAGTTCCATAACGTTAATTCCGAATCCATCTGCAACATCTCCAGAATGTTTGTGACCCTGTCCCATAGGTATTGCTATTGCCTCTCTATGAATACCAAAATGGTAATAAACCGTTGCCTGCACCGAACCATTTGCCGTCGTAATTTCAATAATAGCACGGTCATTAATTCCCATTTTTTGTGCCGTGTCAGGATTAATTTCCACCCATGAATCCCAGACTATCTGGCTCATGGGATTAGGTACTTCCTGTAACCATGGTTTATTTGCACCACTACCATCACCATGAAATATTGAGGATGTAGGAAGCAAAGTTAGTCCATCTTTTTCTGCCATTCCTGGATCATTGACTTTAGCTGATATTACGTTTTTGGTTAATTTTACACTACTGAACTCCGGTTTTTGAAATAGACCGCCATTTTCCAGCACACTGATCCAAAAATTTTCGAAATTGTCTGAATTATCAATTTCAGAATGAATCTTACGCCACTTATTCTGCAAATATTCCTGATAAGTCGTTATTCCCGAAAAAGCATTTTGATTCATCTTCTGGACTGCATTCAATAGAATATTCTCACGTGCTTTAGCATCAAACATATTAACTGGTGACATCACTGGCTGCTGAATACTACGAACACCACTTCGTGGATAGGCATCTCCCCAGCTCTCATATGCTGTGAGTGCAGGCATAACAAGATTTGCCGCATGAGTAGTCTCACTTTTCTGAGATGCTATACTTACCACAAACGCTTTTTTCATTGCCTTAATAATTTCCATTGATGGTGGAAGTGCATATACTGGATTAGAGTCATCTATTATAAGAAGCTTAATTTGCCCAGAATTGAGATCACTGATTAGCTTGTTAACCTCTTTATGGGTTGCAACTTCAGATGGATCTTGATCATAAAATCGAATTGTTTTACCCAAAGCACCAGCAACCGAATTAAGGATATTAACTGCTGTTAAGGTTTCCACACACTGTTCTGTCGCGATCAGGTTGCCTCCAGCTAGAGCCATAAGTGGACCGTTATCCAGTATATCCTTAGCTAATTCTCTTATTTTTTCTGCAGAGACTCCTGAAGCCTCAGCAACTTTTTCAGGTTTATAAGATTCAAGATAAGTTTTCAAAAACTCATAATTATCTTTTTCTTCACGAATAACAAATGCAATTGCCAAAGCAACCAAGCCTTCTGTACCTGGTTTAATTTGTATCCAGCGGTCAGACTTTGCTCCAGTAAGAGAAACATGAGGTGAAATATGAATTAGTCTTTTTTTATTCCCATTCCTGTAGGCATGAGCCTCAGTAAAACGCCTTGCATTTTCAACACTACTGCCCCATCCTTCAAGGAATTCTGTACTAAAATTCAACATTATTCCAGCATTTTCAAAAGCATAATCAGGTATCACAGGCCTTCCAAAAGAAACCATGTTGGCTTCCTGCTGACTACTTTGAGTGAGCAAACTGAATCTATATCTTTTACCGCCACCGGCTGAATTCAACCATTCATCAACAAATTCACCTTCACTTCCTGAAGCCGGCCTACCAAGATATGCAATTGCACCTGAAGAAACTTTTAATAATGCTAAAAACTGCTTCATAGCTTCATCCCATGGAATCTGCTTCCCATCAGTAAGTGGATGTGCAATACGGGAGGGATTATAAAGAGTTTGCATAGAAGCTTGACCTCTTGCGCAAAGCGCCCCGCGACTGATTGGATGTTTGGGATTACCTTCAGCTTTTTGAGCGCGATGTTCCCTTGTTGTAATCATCATTCCACAAGCTGAATCGCACTCCCTACAAGTTGTCATATAATTGTAGGCAGTGTGAGGAGTGTATTCAAAATTAGTTGGTGGAACCAGCATAGGTATCAGTTTTTCAGGCTTTTTCTCGCATCCCGCTATCACGGCGGTAGCTCCACCTGCACCAGTATATTTTAATAAATCTCTTCTACTGAGGCCTTTCTTCATTCAGTTCCTCTCTGTATAAACCTTGTAATGATTATTACTCAATAATGGCATGCATAACAGTCCAAAGTATTTCGATTATGATAACCCTTGGCATTAACTAAACCGATAGCAGCTTCGCGTTTGATATCATTTTCTTTTGCATTAAACCAACCTGCCAAGGCACTTCCTGTTCGCTTTCTTTCCTTGGCTCCCTTTACTTGAAGGTGACACTCCATGCACCAACCCATTTTTCCAAAATTTTTGTCTACCACGTACATTCCCTCCATTTTTCGAACATCACCGTGGCATGAAGTACATCTTTCATCACCACCAGTTCTAAACAATGCTAGTTTGCATTCAAGACTTCTAGGAGCATTTTCCATGTCACATCCTCCACCTGCATCATCTAAAAATCTACCGCTGTCAGCATTTATATGTATCTTATGAGGGAAACGCACAAAATCAGGGATATCATGAACCTTTACCCAAGGAATCGGTTCACCTTTAGCCCAATAATCCCGAATCTTTTTAACTTCAAGGCTATCAGGCTTTACAAGCTTTCGCTCATTTGGACCATGACATCCTATACAAGTACTTACAGGAGGAACACCAGAAGAAAAAGATCGACGCGCATATAGGTGGCAATATTGACAGGGAACCCCGTTTTGAACGGTGTGCAGTTTGTGACTGAATGCTATAGGTTGCTCTGCAAGCGCATCTGTAAAGGAGATTATAATTAAAAACGTAGATACTATAAAACTTAGCAACTTAAATTGCCGCGGAACCATGAAAAAACTTCTTAGGGGTTATGTTTATTTTCAATAATTTAATCCAATCAACAATAAGATCATGTAGATCCTAAAATTGCAAACATTATTTAAAAATTAAATTGTTAAATTTTAATTTATAAAGCTTCAAAAAAAAATTCTGACTGTAATATTTTTTAATAAGTCAAATATGTATCTAATCATTTGAAAAAATAATCAGGCTCAGCCCCTTTTTTCCATTTGATATTACATCCCATGCTTGGCGACTGATCTGCAGTAATTTTTTCTCCTTTAAGCAAAGTTTCAGTAGCTTCTCGAATATTTTCACCAGTTACAGGAATAGCGTTTTTTGGTCTGCTTGAATCATATTGCCCCCTGTAAACCAATGAACGTTCTTTATCGTAAAGAAAAAAATCCGGTGTACATGCAGCACGATATGCTTTAGCCACTTCCTGGTTCTCATCAAATAAATAAGGAAAGGGGTAGGCATATTTAAGCGCATCATCTCTCATTTTTTCTGGACTGTCATCAGGATAGCTTAAAATATCATTAGAATTTATAGCGATTATACCTAGACCTTTACTTTGATATTCATTTGAGAAACCTAAAAATGAGTCTCTAATATGGATCACATACGGACAGTGATTACAAATGAAAACAACTAATAAAGCAGGAAAATTATCAAAGTTTTCCAAAGAAACCATTTTTTCGCTATAGCCAGTATTAAAATTTTGCAATTCAAATTTAGGTGCAGAAGTCCCTAATCTTTCCATTGTAGAAATGTGTGCCACTTTTTCCCTTAGCTATTAAATTGTTTAGAATATTTGTTCAGTATGAAAAACAAATTAAATAAATTCAAATTATCAATCCCGATCATTGTTATTACTTTTTTCTCTATTCCTTTTATTGTATTTTTTTATTTAACTTAGACAAAAATTTTCTTAAAAATTGATTCGAGTAATTTGATCAATTCTAAATCTATTTGATATAATGAATAATTAAATTATTTTTTTGTTTATAACGTATACAAAATGAATGGTCTCTTTCTCATTAAAGTCCCTTATGCTAATATAGATCATATTAAATATCCATTTGTATTCATATTTAATGGTGCTCCCACCGCGACTCGAACGCGGAGCTAGGGATTAGGAATCCCCTATTTTATCCAGTTAAACTATGGGAGCAGAGTGAAAATAGAACCTTTAAAGTCGGATTAATTAATGCATAATAATAGACTATTGAACATTCATCATACAAATCAAGTCAACTTCTATTCCTGTTGTCAAATAAACTCCAAAATTATTTTTGAAATTTGCATAGCATTAATAGACAATTGTGATAGTAAATAATTAGTTATATATATCTAATCATGTTGAATAAACACAAAAGTATTGCTAAGGACATTATTGATCTAGCACATAAGTATGGCGCTGATAAGGTGTCTGTTTCACTTGCAAACTCAACTTCTTTTCAGGTGGATATTCGAGAAAATAAAATTGAATCTCTTCAAGAATCTGTTTCGTCTGGAGTACATCTTACAATTTCCATAAAAAAACGAAGATCAACTGTCTCTTCAAATGATTTACGTATAGAAACTTTATCTCCTTTAATTCGTGCAACGATAGATTCTCTTCCTTACATGGGTGAAGACGAATTTTATAGTCTGCCTGATCCAAACTTGCAGGGTCGGGCTCCGGGGAACTTAGAATTTATAGATCCGGATTTTGAGAAAGTAACTTCTGAAGAAAAAATAAAATTTTCTTTTGATTTAGAACAGTTAACCTTAAACAAAGATAAGAGACTTAGGACAGAACAAACATTTTATTCTGATAGTATCTCTCACATCGTGCATGCAGACTCGAATGGTTTTCTGGAAGGAGAAACAAAAACCTTATATAGCCTCGGTGTTTCCATGGTTGCTGATGATCCACAGCCATCTTTGAATAATAACGGGGATACCAAAAATATAGGAAGAAAACAAACAGACGGTTGGTATAGTGCAGCAAGATTTCACAAAAATTTAAAACCTGCTGAAGAAATTGTGGATAAAGCCTGCCATCGAACCTTGCGAAAACTTGGTGCAGTAAAACCTTTAAGCCAAGAAGTCCCTGTCATTTTTAGTTCAGAAATGGCACAAAGTTTTTTTGGAAAAATCGCATCTGCGCTCATGGGAGAAAACCTATTTCGCAAGCAGTCCTTTTTAAAGAACAGCCTTAATGAATCAATTGCAGATTCAAAAATTAATTTGATTGATAATCCTCTTCTTCCTGGTAAATTGGGCAGTCGACACTTCGACAGCGAAGGTGTAGAAGCAAAACCTTTAGTATTGATCGAAAATGGAGTTTTAAAAAACTATATGCTTTCTACATATTCTGCAAATAAACTTGGTATGACTTCTAGCGGTCATTCAGGTGGAATCTCTAATTTGATACTTGAACTAGGCAAGTACCCTGAGGAAGAATTAATAGCGAGCGTTAAAAATGGCTTATATTTAACCTTTATGTCAGGTCAGGGTGCAAATATTGTTACTGGAGATTTTTCTCGTGGTGCACAAGGAATTTGGATTCGTGACGGGAAACTAGCAGAATCAGTAAATGAGTTTACAATTGCCGGAACTTTTTCTGAAATGATGAGTAATTTAAGTATGATAGGGAGTGAAATAGATGAAAGAAGCTCCATTCTAATCCCAGCATTTAAAATTGACAAAATGGTCGTTAGTGGTACCTGATATATTCATGAAGAAAGCAGCAATTCACGAACAGATGAAGAAGAATGTTCCATAAGTGCCGAACGAAACTGATCACCGTAAATTCCCTGCTGACGTAATTCTTTTGCTGTCAACTTTAATCCTTCTAGGTATTCCAAAACTGCGAATTCTGATACATTCTTATTTAACAGTTGTTCAGTTCCTTCATACATTGCAACAATCATTGTCTGATGTTGTTCATCTCCTAAAAAAGAACGCATTGTTGTGATTCCTTTTTCAAAATTATGTCTGAAACTGCGAATGTTCTGAAATGAAAGTTTTTGAATTTCAACTTCAGATAAAGATTTTTTAATTCCTGATGTCTGATTTTTAAAATGAAAAGTGAAGTCTGCGTTATTTACATTCATTGATCCGGTTTGAATTCTATTGAACATTCGCTGAAAATGATGGAACAAGGTACAATGCAAACTTCATGAAAACTTATTCCAATTGCTAAAGGAACGTTGATTAAACCTAACAAAATTTTAATAATTCGTTTCAGCGCACTGGGAGACTTGGTATTAACTACACCAATTTTCAGAGAACTGAAACGAATTTTTCCTCATGCTCAAATTACCATGTTAACTTCTAATAGAGATGGTTCGGTATTGAACAATAATCCCCATATAGATAATTTCATTTGGCACAAAAGAAATGAATCTTACAGTGAACTTCATAAATTGATAAAAAAATTGCAAAGAGAGAATTTTGACATTGTTTTTGATGCCCATCGTTCACTAAGAAGTATATGGATTGTATGGCATTTAACAATTTTCAGATTACATACAAAACCAGAAGTTTGGATGATTAACAAAAGGAGTTGGCAAAGAAGTTTATTGATTAATTTTAAAATTAATTTTTTAAAAAATACTCTTTCCCAGCGTGTACATCTGCTTCTCCCCCTTCAGAAGCAGACAGATTTTTTATTAGATAATCACACAGAATTATTTCCAAATACCAACATTGTTAAAAAAATAAATATTTTTCTTAAGAAAAACAATCTTTTACATAAAAAGTATATTGCCATTGGCGCATCTGCTTCATATCCACTAAAACGCTGGCCATTGAAATATTATAATGAACTAATTTCAAAATTAATTAAGGAGAATTTTCCAGTTGTTTTAGTAGGAGGCGAAAATGAAAAAGAAAATGCAAAGCTTGAACAAGATTTTTATGGAAAAATTATAAATGCGGCTGGTCACTTTAAATCTCTTGAATCTGCAGAACTACTAAGACACGCCAGAGTTGTAGTAACTAACGATACTTCAATAAGCCACCTTGCTGAGGCGATGAAGACTCCAGCAATAGTATTTTTCGGAGCAACAGTTAGAGAATTCGGCTATTCACCTTTTTTGAAGGAAAGCAAAATAATGGAAACCAAAGAAAAACTTAGATGTCGTCCTTGTTCTCGTGATGGAAGAGGAAGTTGCAGTAACCCAGATAAATTACGATGCTTGACCAGTATCACTCCTGAAAGGGTCTTGTCAATTATAAACGAACTAAATGACCACAATTCTGATAAGTGCAACTATAAATAATTGTGAACATACCTATTTATTAGATTAATTAAATCTGCTCAAATTAGTTTTCAGAGTTACTTTGAGCAAATTTTGTATTGACTTCCTGTAGGTCCAATTTCCCTGCATCTGCCATTTCACGCATTGCTTCAGTGAACATCCTTCGAGAAACACGAATCTCTTCAGAATCAGGTGTTTTTGATTTTAGTGATGAAACAAGGGCAGCACGACTTTTCTCAGGGAAGCACATTATTGCTGCTTCCTTAATTTTGGATGTAGAACCAGAAATAGCCGTAATTACATCATCTGGCTGAAGTTTTCTTACTACTTCCAACAAAATATCTTTAGGGACTTCTGGAATAGAATCAAATATGAAGCAATGACTCTCTATGTCTTCACTAAGTTTGACATCAGATGTTCTTAGACCACTTATTAATTCCTGTCGAGTAGAGTTATCCAAATCTCCTAGAACATCTGCAATGAACTTTATTCCGTCAACACCTACTGTGCCTTCATCAGGAACATGTCGTGCTTTTTCCGCAAGGTTATATCCAATTTTCTCCACAAGCTCAAGAGGAAGTTCATTAAGTTTTCCTAGTTCCAAAGCCACATTTGTTCGCTCATCTTTTGAAAGATCACGCATGATCTTTGCCGCTTCTTCACTATCCAAACGTGCTATAACAAATGCTTTTATTTTAGATGGTTCATCCTTAACAAGAAAACCTATCTGAGAAGTTGTAAGCTGATCCATAAATGCAAATGGATTAGTCTTGTTTTGTTCAGGCTCAGTTAATTGTTTGGTTAGTAAAAATTTCTGAATATCTTTCAAGACAACATTTGAATCCTCAGCAGAAGGATGAGATTCTTCTGCTAATTTTTCAAGATCCAGAAAAGTGTTTTGAGGGATTGTTTCCGAAAATAGTTTTCTCGATGAATTCAAACCTAAGGTAGCAATAAACTGAGTCAGCATATCCATAGATTGTTTATCTCTGGACATCTCCTGCACCAGTTCCTGTTTCCAATCAACACGGCCAATAAGCTGTTTAACAATTTCTTGAACAAGTTTTTCGTTTTCATCATTAACTATTGCATTATCAATTTGATAATCGTGATGTTCTTTATTTTCAGCAATCTTTTCATTAGACTCTGGTAAAGCAACAAAGCCCTGTTGGGGAACATTTGGTATCTGAGGTGTTTGAGTTTGTGGAGGCATCAAAGCAGGAAAGCCTGTTTGTTCTACAGCAACTTTTTTGACTTTTCTCAATTTCCATAGTACCCAGAAAAACAAAAGCAATAGTACAAGTAACATACCAGTAAGTATTTTCTCAATGTCACTCATTCTCAACCAAAATGGTTCCTCATCTATATTATTTTCATCATCTGCAGTGGCTGGTTCACCTGTTTGTAATCCATCTTTATCTTTTACTGTTGCTTCTTCCGGTAAAGCTTTTACCATTGCATCTGGTAATTCATCAGTTGAGTTCACTGCAGACTGCTGTGGGAAAGGTTCGCTCGGTAGAATTGGAACAAATACCAGCTCATCCCCACGCTCGTAATCTATTCCACTGAGAATTGGAACAATTTCCCCTATATATGTGTTTACTGAAGGAGAAACTTCTTTGTGCATAACTAAATCTACACGCATGCGTTTAATTTCCCAGTATTTTGCACCGGATGTGTTGCTGGGCTCATTAAGCTGACCAAAACCAGGAAGTGTTTCGTTAGCTACACTAATTGCTCTCTCCTCACCAAAAAGTTTTACACGCAAAACATAATCCTTTGGTTCAAGATAATACTTGAGACCATTCCGTATTGATTCTTCTATTTCAAATTGCCGAATATTTAGGGATTTAACTCGTTCCTGAGCTTCTAGGAACAAAGATGGGAATAATGCAATTAAGGTGGATATAATTATAGGCAGAAAAACTCTTTTTCTTTTCATATTTTTATGTTTTTTTGCCATAGAATATCTTTATTTATAAATTACCTTGACAAACGAATGAGATATTTTTTTAGACCTTCATTTGTTGGATCAAGTTCTAATGCATACTTCCAGTTCTCCATGGCCATTCTATTCCACCCCAAACGATAATATATTGAGCCAAGCATTGCAAAAGCCTGTGAGGAAAGTGGATTTAGTTCTATGGCTCTGCGGAGAGCGGTTATGGCTGAATCATAATCTTCATTCATGTATGCTTTACGTGCCTGCAATAAATATCTTGTGGTTTCAACTTTTGATTTTAAGTCTATCTTTCTTGGTTCTGAAACTGGCTCCAAAACAGCTTCTGGCATTACATCTACTTTTGCCAAATCCACTTGTACTTGATTTTCTCCTAAAACTACTTCTTCATCTTCTTCATATACTTTTTCAATTTTTTCTTCCACTTGATTTACTTCAGAAAGCTCTTTCGCTGCATTATCTAGTGTTTTTACAAAAGATTTAGCAGGTGTTGTAAATGGAACATGAACAAACTTCAGAACATCTCGGCCAGTTAAATTCAGGAATTTAATACGTTCGTCAAGTGTCTGCCTAAGCACTTCAACGTTAAACAATGATACAGGTGTATTAACTACAGCAAATATTGTTGTGTAAGGGCGAACCTGATTAACTATGCCTATTACTTTTTTTGTCTGTGTTGGAACCCAGACATTATTTTCAAATCCTGGTAACTTTATTTTTGAAATCTTCTTGTCATGTTTAGTGACCGGAACAGTTTCCAAAATATATCGAATACTGACCGAAACTCCTACATATTCCTTAGGCAATTTCTCTCTTAGTATATTATCTAACTTTTTTTCTATATCTCTTTCAACTCTTCTCTGTTGTGGAGGTGGTGGGAGTTTTACCTCACCTTCGTATTTTTTGCTTACATTATCTGGTGATTCTGCATCTGAGAAACCAAGCTCCATATCTTGATCTTCCTTGATTTGATTAAAAGGTACAGCAAGCAATTCTTCAAGAGTTTGTTTTTTCTCTGCTGCTTCTTGAGCCCTTTTCGTAGATGGTTCCTGCAAGGGAATCTCATCTTGTAATTCACTATTCAAATCCTGACCGATATTACTTTCATCGGTATCTTGAGCATACAATACTGTGAAAAAACAGAAGTTAAGGAAAATAAAGATGCAAAACACTTTATGTAACAAATATTCACTGTATTTTGTGGCTTTCTTCATTTTCTACTCCATGTTGTTCAACATTTGACGTACTTCTTCATCATCTGGATCCAAACGCTGAACGTGCTCCCATGTTTCCAATGCCTCTTCTTTTTCCTCGAGTAGAAAATGTAATGAACCCTTCATTTTCAAAATAAATATTTTATCACTGCGTTTAACTGCAACTCTTAAACCTTTTTCTGCCCATTCCAAGCCTGAAACATAGTCTCCGGTCTGGAATGCGTCAAGAATTTTGATTCTGTAATCTTTAAGGGCTGTTCTTTGTTCAGGTGTAATAGAGTCAGATGAACGCTCAGGAAAAGTCTTCCGAATAATTGCAAGAGTATCTCCGCGATTTTCATCAAAGTTTACTGCAAGCGGAACCGCTTCCTTCAGGAAATCATCAATCTCAGGCAATACTGTATCGTCAAGCAACAAATTTATCTCCATTTTGATATTACTTGCAGAAGGAGGTGAATCCTCTTTTTTTTCACCGTTTTCAATTAAAGAAAATTTTACATTTACTACAAAGTCTGTTTTTGCAACATATTTCATCAATAACTCAGTAAGTTTCCTTCTAACGATCTGTTCTTCATATGGAGCAATACTGTCAGAAAATGGTTTGGGAAAAGATGTGCGTTCCACTGATACAGTATCACCCCTTTCTGCATTGAAAAATTCCTGTGCGGGAATCAGCTTCAATAAAAACTGCGCCTGAGTTTCAGGCAAAGTATTATCAAGCAAAACACTTATCTGAACTGATTTCAGAGCTTCTTTCAATTCATGGTCTCTTTTTGCACTTTCTGATATGGCAGATTCTTCATCTAATTCTTCATCTAATTCTGCCTGTGACTGCGATACATCAGTATCAAGAGGAATGTTTTTCAATTGTACCTCCTGCAGCAGTTTCTTATCCCAATTTATTATTACAGAAACATTAAATCTCTCTGGTGAAAGGTACCGAGAAAGTAGTTGATCTATGTTTAGTTTAAGGCTTAGTTCAAAGGCTGCAGTTTTTAAAGAGAGGTTTTTACTGGTGGCATCTTGTAATGGAACGGCAATAACAAAATTGGGACTATCAATTGGGTGAATCAAATTAGATTTCAAGTCTCCACGTTGCAGTAGCACCCTGAGAATCCTTTTATTCCCCTGAGTCTCTTCTATAACTGACACTGAATTTTTTCCGCCATCAATTTCTTGGTTAAAAAGTACTTTTTTCTTAATCGGAATTTCTGGCGCAGTTTCTGCGGTTTCTTCTGTTGCCGTGCATCCTCCCGCTGTGATAAAAAACAAAATACCAAAAAGCAAACTTGTAATAAAACAACAAATATTTCTAACTATATAAAAATTATTACTCATGCTTAAATCAGTTCTTGAATTTTTCAGTACGTTGAATACCACTGAAGATTTTTCTTTTATCACCATGGAATTCCTTTAAATTTCCAACCTATAGAAAAAATAGATGCACTCGATGCAGTTGCATCCTCATTTGTAGTCATCATTGAAAGATAGTGATAATCAAGAGTTAATTGTTCCGCCACCGAAAAAGTAATACCGGTTTTAAAGTAAGCTGGATTGTTAAAAATTGTTACTGTCATCATACCTAAACCTGCTATAAGACCAAATGCAACCTGATCTCCACCAAAATTGAAAATGTCATAGCTGATTGTACCGTCAATCAAAAAACCCGTGACAGGCTTTTCATATTTATTTGACAGATTTGAATTATCATCACTTAATATTGACCCTCCTCCAGTAAAACTCCAATCATCTGAAAGCCTAACCATCTGTTGTGCTCCAAATACCATTGCCTGATGTTCAACAGTTGTTGAACTAAAAGTAATCGGAACTGTCATCTTGCCATAAAATGCATGAATATATGATCCACTTTTTGGTGGGTTGCCTGTAATAATTTTAGAATAAACTATTTCTCCATTTGCTGCTTCATACGCATTTAATGAAATTGAGAGTTGTTCTTCACTTGTAAACAATGCAATGTCAAGGAAACCCTTGACATCCAGTTCTTTGGCTATTTCCCGTCGATATTTATCATCAGCAATACCTCGGCTGATTTTGAGGAAACTACCAGATATGTCTGTACGAATCTGACTACATGGTTCACAAATACTTACCTTCAATTTTATCTGACTGGTTAGTGACTGCTGTAATCGTGCCGTAGCAACTTTGCGAAAACTACTAGGCAGTTTGTCTCCAAAAGAAATACTCGAAATTGCTATAGAGCTGATTTTTGACTGCATTTTTTGTACAGAATCAACCAACTTTGAAGTTAACTCCTCCAATTGAGCAATTTGAGGATCCTTCCAAAAAACGTATGCATCTTCTTCAGCCATCCCCCTAGAGACCATGCTCAAGGCAAATATAAATTGCACTAAAAGGAATTTGCGCATAAATTTTGCCATTTGCTTTATATCAATTAATTGGTGTGTTTTTTGCTGATTCTCCTAAGGAGAAAATAAATTTATGAGGCTTTCTAATAATTCTGCAACCTTCCTGCCATTATTGACATAATTCAATGCTGAATCGAATTGTAATAACTGAAAAAAATCAAATAGTGACTTTGAAAGTAGTTGACGAATTGAGGCAAGTAGATGTAAAGCCAGCATTACGGGCTCTTGAAAATAATTTAGCTTTGAATAATTCGCAGAAGGTTAGTCTCGATTTGAACAATCTGCAAGTCATAAGCCAAGAAACACAGGAACTGTTGGGATTAATTGTCAGACATGTAAGGCTACGAAATATCCCGATCACATTTTCTGGAAGTTCAGAGCTTGACCCCGGAATATTGCTTACAATTTCAGAGGGAAGACCTCAATTTTTAGAAGAACAGAAACACTTAAAGAACCCTTTTACTATCAAGCCCAAATATTTCTCCAGATTTTCCAAACCATTCTTTTCATCTGATAATAAGAGGTTATTTAATAAGAGGGAAAATGCTGAGCATTTTTCAGAACAAAGAATTAATGGAAATGGCATTAATAAGGATTTTGAGGAGAATCAATCGATACCTAATGATTTAAAGCAAAATTATACTTCTGCGAGATACTCTTATTGGCTTGTTTTTAGTTGGGTTCTCTTTACTTCCTTAATTTTTTTAACTATTGCTTTAATATTTATTATTCATTCTAAAAATAGCGTAGGAACTTTAGTAAAAGAATATGTTCCCTCAGAAAAAGATTTGTCTACAACTAAAAAGGTAATTATTGATCAGCAAAATCAGTCAACATATGGGATTTCTTTAATTCATGAAGTAATTAAAGGTAACGTTACTGAAGTTAAGAGATTACTTAATGCCGATGCCAATTTGGAATTAAAAGATCAAAATGGTTATACTTCCTTAATGCACGCTGTAAAACAGCAAAATCCCAAAATAGTAAAAATTCTTACTGAATTTGGTGCAATTGTAAACATTACAGAT
This sequence comes from uncultured SAR324 cluster bacterium, assembly GCA_902562015.1. Next base: position 14,238 of record CACERX010000008.1, on the reverse strand, counting down.
TACCTTGAAGATACACCTTTGGTTTGGGCATCTTCAATGAACAACACTGAGATTGTAAAAATATTGCTCGAAAACGGAGCCGACCCTGATAAAGGGAATTTCACACCTTTAATGTGGTCAGCTTTCCATGGAAATGTGCAGATGTTGAAATTGTTTCTTGAATACAGAGCTAACCTTAATTCTCGAACCCATGAAGGCTGGACAGCACTAATGTGGGCAGCAGAGAAGGGTAACATTCAGGCAATGTGGGAATTGCTAAGGCGTGGAGCAAGAGTTAATATGCAAAATAACTCTGGACAGACTGCTTTAATGTTTGCGTCACGCAGTGGTAATATAGCAACAGTAGGATTGCTTTTGAAAAAAGGGGGAGACAGTACTATCGTTGATTTTGACAAGAATACTGCTTTGAATTACGCCAAAAACTCCCAGCACCAAGATGTAATTCGAGTACTGGAAAAGGAGTTTGAATAAACAATTCGAAATTATGAAAAATGTTTCTCTTGAAGAGTTTTTAAATTTGATAACAACAAATCAACGGTCTGACTATAGCTTTCGTCCCCCGTAACAAATAAATCTGCATGAATTTTACTTGGTTCAACATACTCCTCATGCATTGGACGTATAGTTTCCAGATATTGCTTAGTTACGGATTCAATCGACCGCTTATATTCATATAAATCTCGATTTAACCGCCTGATGAACCGCAAGTCAGATGGCACATCAATAAAAACTTTCAAATTCATTAATTCCCGGAGATTTTTATCATTTAGTACCAGAATGCCTTCTACAATTAGGATGGGGCGTGATTCTACTTTCTTGGTATTTGAATCTCGGAGATATTTAGTAAAGTGATGAAATACAGGTATTCCCACGTTTTTTCCTGAAATCAGAAGCTTTATGTGCTCCACTAAAAGTTTTGTATCTAAAGAATCAGGATGATCATAATTGATTTTTTTTCGCTCTTCAATTGATAATTCAGGACGATTTTTATAATATGAATCGTGTTGGATAACAGAAATTTTTTCCGTACCTAACCTTTTTAATATCTCTTTTACTATTGTTGATTTTCCGGCACCTGTCCCTCCGGCCACTCCTACTACAATCGATTTTGATTTAGTTTTAATCAATGCTACAAACTCAACAGCAACGATGTTAGAACGTATACTATTTCGACGAAATCTATTTCCTTCTGGTGGAAAGATCAGGGAAGCAAATAGGAAGGACTTCAGAAAAATTTTTAACAAAATAAGGTTTGATACTCCCTTTGATACTTTCATCCAAGTCATCAAAATCTTTTTGATTTTCTGCTGGTAAAATCAAAAGATTAATCCCTGATCTTCTGGCTGCAATAGATTTTTCTTTAATACCACCCACTGGCATAACAAGTCCAGTTAGCGTCAATTCTCCAGTCATAGCAAGATTGGGAATAACAGGGGCCTGTTTAACTAGAGAGTAAAGTGCACAAGCCATGGTAATACCAGCGGAAGGACCATCCTTTGGTGTCGCTCCAGCAGGAACGTGAAGATGTACAAAATTTTCTGCAAAAAATTTTTGTATTTTTTTGTCTTTGATCCCGATTGATCGAATGAAGGTGTATGCAATTTCTGTAGATTCAATCATGACATCTCCCAATTGTCCAGTCTGTTTAAAACCAGGATTCTTTGCCTCAACAAAAGATGCTTCAATGAATAAAGTAGCACCGCCAACACTAGTATAGGCCAGACCAGTAATAACTCCAATTTTTGGTTTTTTATAACGGGTCTCTTCTGCAAATGTTTTACGACCAAGCATTTCGGGAAGGTCAAGTTTACTAATTTTTACACATACAGATTCTTCTTCGACAATTTTCCTTGCTGATTTTCTCAGCAGTTTTTTCATTTGGTTTTCCAGTCCTCTTACACCAGCTTCCCTGGCATATCCATTAATAATTTCACGCAAAACAACTTTGGGAAGTGAAAACTGAGATTTTTTAAGTCCATGGGTTTTTAGTTGTTTTGGTAAAAGATGTTTTCTAGCAATTTCAAGTTTCTCTTCAATTATATATCCTGAGAGCCTGATTACTTCCATACGATCAAGTAATGCAGGAGGAATTGTATCCGTCTGGTTTGCAGTGCATATAAAAAGTACTTTTGATAGATCAAAACGTACATCCAGGTAGTGATCAAGAAAATCTTTATTCTGTTCAGGGTCCAATACTTCCAGCAAAGCAGAAGCAGGGTCACCTTGAAAACTTGCCCCAATTTTGTCAATTTCATCAAGCATTATTACTGGGTTTGCAGTTTTACTGGTTTTTATCGCATTAATAAACTTCCCTGGGAGTGCACCTATATATGTACGACGGTGCCCTTTGATTTCAGCCTCATCACGCATTCCTCCAAGCGAAAAACGATAAAATTTACGACCCAAAGCCTTAGCTATGGATTGCCCCACTGACGTTTTACCAGTACCAGGTGGGCCAACCAACAAAACAATTGAACCAGCAAGATCTCCGTTAATTATACCCACGGAGATCAGTTCCAAAACTCTGTCTTTTACATCATTCAGACCATAGTGATCCTTGTTAAGGATTTTTGCCGCACGCTGAATGTTAAAATAATCTTTGCTATAAATTCCCCAAGGTAAAATTGTCAACCAGTCAAGATATGTTCTTGTGACATTATATTCTGGTGAAGCAGGTTCAATTAGGCGAAGTTTTTCCATTTCCTCATCGATACGTTCTTTTACTTCTTCAGTTAGTTTCAGTTTTTTTATTCGTGCTTCATATTTTTCAGTTTCACTCTCCGAACCTTCTTTAGTAATACCTAGTTCTTTTTTTATTTCTTTAAGTTGTTCTCTGAGGAAAAATTCTCTTTGCTGCTGAGACATCCTATCTTCAACACGTTGAGAAATTTTAAACTGAAGTTTTGCTACTTCAAGTTCGTGACGTAATAGGTTTAGTGCTTTTTCAATACGCGTTTTTATGTTCCTTGTTTCTAGGATCTCCTGCAATTCCTTGCCTGAAGCAGTAGTCATAGATGCAGCAAAATCTGCCAGTGTCGCAGGATCTTTAAGATTTATTCGCCCCATCAAAAGTCCAAGTTCTTCCTTAAACAATGGATTCAACTGAACCAGTTCCTTGATCAAATTTATTATAGAGACGGAAAAAGCTTTCAATTCATACTCAGTCTTTTGCCCACCTGTATCCTGTAAATATTTTACTTTTGCTTTAAGTACTGGTTCATCTGCAACTATTTCTTTTATTTCGAATCGCTCCATCACCTGCACTATTACGTGCATAGGATCATTTCCATGTTTTGAAGCCTGAACAATCCTTCCAACAGCACCTATCTGTGCCAAATTTTTCATGCTGATTGTTCCTCCATTAGATCTATTTTTATCCTGTTCAAAACTATAAACTAAACCTACATACCTTAACGACTCTTTCAATTCTTCAAGTAAAATTTTTTCCAATTTTTCTTCAGAAATAATTACTGGTAAAAGCATTTTGGGAAATAAAGGACGGTCATAAAGTGGGACAATGATGAGAGATTCAGGAAAAACATCTTCACTGACGACAAGAGATTTATCTTCCGGGAGTGCCTCACCAATTTTTTCAGTAACTTCTATAATATCTTCGCGATTTTCTTCTTCTTTTTCAAAATCTTGATCTTTAGGTTGAGACATAATAAATGCAGAAATCTAATGCTAAAAGTAATTGTGAATAGCAACTCTAACATATTGCAATTATAGGTTTGAATTGCAAAATAGCAGCTTATTTAAAACATTATAATATTATCCACAATCGCTGACTGACCGTCCAGTCAGAAATGAAATGTGAATGTATAATTAGAGAATTTTAAGAATGTAAATGCGAAGAGGATTCAAAGTATCTGCTAAAAGCTGATATATCTGGGTAGATTATTGAAAATGCCGGCCATATAAGTGGTGGCATGAGAAAGAAGCCAAGGAAACAGAAATGCTAGAACAGCCATCATAGCACCCATTTTAGGAATAATTGCCAATGTCTGCTCCTGGATCTGTGTGACTGCCTGGAATATGGAAATAATTAAGCCTACTACTAATGCACCAATCAACATTGGAGCTGCCAAGAGAGAGGCCATGCGCATTGCTTCTATCATAATTGAAACTACTAAAGCTTCAGTCATATTTAATAATTTTGTTAAGGTTTAATATGGTTATAACACCACGAAACTTTTTATCAAAGATCCTAGAATCAAATGCCATCCGTCAACAAGAACAAACAACATTAGTTTAAATGGCAATGAAATCATGACTGGAGGCATCATCATCATACCCATTGCCATCAGTATTGAAGCAACCACCATATCAATAACTAGAAATGGAACATAAAGCAAAAAACCAATTTGAAACGCAGCTTTCAGCTCACTAATAACGAATGCAGGTATTACCACCCAAATTGGAATATCTTCCAGACTCTTTGGCCTTTCCAGTTTTGCAATACGAACAAACATTGCCAGATCTTTTTCCCTTGTATAATTACCCATGAATTTTTTTATGGGCTGGGCCGCAAGATTCATAAATTCTTGCTGTGTTATAGTTTCATCTAGATAAGGTCCTAACGCCACATCGTTTACCTCCTCCCATACAGGCATCATCACAAAGAGTGAAAGAAATAGTGCAATACCTATGACAATTTGATTTGACGGAGCTTGAGGAGTACCTATCGCCTGTCTTAAAAAAGAAAGAACAATGACAAAACGAGTAAATGAAGTTGTCATTATAAGAATGGCAGGAGCCAAAGTTAGAACCGTTAGTAAAAAGACGATCTGAAGGGTTGTCGAGACCTGTTTAGGAGTAGTTGCTGTATCAACAGAAATATTAATACCTGGTAAAGGTGATTGTGCATAAACATGCATTTTTAGACAAAAAAATACGAATAAAATAAACATTACAGTGAAGTATTTTATGTACTTCAAATTACTAAATATACTCATCTTATCTCTCTTATTCTATATGATAACTTTTTTTGTTCGTTTAAAGGATGATTCCTATAACTCCCAAATACCTATTTTATAGGCTTTAAAATTTTCAGTTTTTCAGAAAGCTTCTTTGCAAAGTCCTGAACTGTTTGACTACCATATGACAAGTTATCGTATTTCACATTTTTATTTTCAAAAGGTCGTCTGACTGGAGTAGAAGCCATTTTATTTTTATCTTTTGAATTTTTGATATCATCTATTTGTTCCGAATTTGATTTAATAAAAAGGTCATTCGCGTTGTCTAAATCTTTAAATATAGTTTCATGATTTTCATCTTCTTTAACTTGATTATCTCTCTCTTTTGAGATTTTCTCATCCTCAGATCTAGCTTTTTGATGATCAAATTTACGATTTTTTAAATATTTTGCACGTGCTAGGTCAATTTTTATTCCATCATTTTTTTCATCTGTGTTGATTGCATGTAAAAATGTCTGATCAGTTTCATCCTCTAACTCAGCAATCAAATTAATAGATGTTGGTGTGACGCCGCAAGCATATTTCCTGTTGTTCATGTCCAATATTATAACTTTCTGCTTTGGCCCAACATGAAAACTTGATACCTGTTTTATACGTATGGCTCCTTGAATAGATGGGAACCTTCCACTAAAGAAACGATTATAAAGATAAGCAAACAAATAAATCAGCAACAATACAAAAAGCAGAGACAAAACAAGAGTCAGCATAGTTACTGTCCAATCATCATTTGCAATAGGAAGAAAGTCACCTGCATTTTTCAAGAGAGAATCCTCGGCTCTATTTGAAGAAATATTTGAAGATAAAGACTGGTCATTATTTACACGTTCCTCTGCTTCTTTAGTCAAAGTTTCTGTACTTGAAAGAGCAATAGGAGCTAATTTGCCATTCAACCCAAGGTAGATGTTTTTTCCGCTTCGTGTTATGACAGGATATTCAGTTTTATATCCAGAGGATTTTAGTAAAATTTCCAAATGAACAATATCAGTTTCTGGTACTTGAATTGCTCTAACCGCTTTAATGATTGAATGTTTTTTTGTACCAATCAGTGAGGGTAATGCTGGGGAAATACGTACTGAATCAAACCGGAAACTTATAGAACCTGATTCGAAGTTTATTAAAGGATCACCAGAAAATTCACTATCAAACTCAAGGCGGATATTGTTTGATTCCTCGTTAGGATTAACTTCTATATTTTTAAGAACTAATATTCCCGACGCACCTGCAGGAATTATCAAACTTAAAAATAGGACCATTATTATAATGACATTGAGACCTGATGATCTCAGTATACTCATAATTTTATGCCCTCAAAGTGCTTCAAAGCGGTTATCAGGACTAATAATATCTGTAATACGTACTGCAAATTTTTCATTGACTACAATAACTTCTCCTCGTGCTACCAGTAAATTATTTGCACGAATATCTAACGGTTGTCCTACCATGCTATCTAGTTCAACAATAGATTTTTCCTCTAATTCTAAAAGATCACTGATCAACATCTGAGTTCGTCCAACTTCCACTACAATAGATAGCTGTACATCAAAAAGGAAATTTATATCAATGTCACCTTTAGAGAAGGAGACCTCAGATCCGTCTTCTGCTTCATTATCTCCTTCTTTCTTTTCCTTTTGATCACTATTTTCCGTCTTAACTTCCGAAAGGATCTGATCACGGTTTGCTTTCAGCTCACTTTCAACATCTGACCAATCAAGGCCATCTAGATTTTCAAAAGCGTCTTCTTCTGCCATTTTTCAATAGTTAGATAGTTCCATTAATTTTTTTATTAATATTTTCAAGAATGATACTAAACAATCATACAGATCAAAATCATCACATGGTTAGTTCATAAATATTTTTTTACATTGATTAGGATCTTACTGACGATAAAATTCCAGAAACAGTATTCTTCTAATTGGTAAAGTATCTCCCCAAGATGATTTGTTGGGGAAAAGAGAATTAAGTCTTATTTTTATGTCATTTTTTATAACCGCACGATTTTTTGTATCATCAAACTGTTCAACCGTTATGGAGTTTAAATGAGTAATAACTAAATCCCTAGCAATTGGCAGTCTGTTTTCCAACCACTCTTTTGCTGAAGAATTTACAAACGCCAGTTGAATACTGCTTTTTAAAAAATACTTATCACCAGGCATATTTACTACAAAAGTACCAAGATCAAGATACAGAGGATCTACCAGAGGAGGGGGACCTTCTCTGATTACAGAATCTTCTTCATCTACTTCCTGTGCATATAAAAAAGGGTGAGGAATAAAAATCAATAATGAAAAAATAACGCAATACCGCACTAAAATTTTTGATAACGAAAGACTTTTTTTTTATTTTTTTGCTTAAGATAATTCTTCAATAACTTTTACTGAGATCAATCCAGTTGCAACAATCCAAATTTTTTTTGATTTGTTTATAAAATTTTTATCCAGTTTTTAGTCATGACGTTAGGTGAAAAATATTTTTAATCACTGTACAACAAACTCTTCAAACAAGACTTTTCTTATAGGTTCAGGGTCTTCCCATTCTGGTTTGCTTGGGAAAATCCGACTGATACTGCTGATTAAACGTTGACGCAATGCTTCTCTGGCATCTGATTGTTTTACATCTTCAACGGACAACTCCTGCAATTCTGCAAGAACAATATCTTTTACCTCAACAAGTCTTACAGTTAAATAGGCTGCTGCACCTGGTTCACTTAGCATTAGCTGAATAGTCGTTTTCAAAAAACGACGTCCGTCTTTGAGGTTTACTACAAAACTTTCAAGAGGGAGAAAAACTGGTTCTGCAAGTGGTTCAGCCACATCTGTTACAGGCAACTCTTCCTCAGGTAACTCTTCTTCTTCTTCTCCAGACATCAGCAAATTACTACAATACCGATTACCAGTAAAAGAAAGACTGCGACAATTATTATTATAAGTTTCTTTTTACCACCGCCACTCTTAGTCTCGCCATTACCATTTTCATTACCTCCACCACCTTCCTCTACTTCTTCTTCTGCCATAGCTACTCCAATTTTTTTTGTTATTCTAATTACGCTGCAGAAATAATTTACATTTAAATAGTAATATTAAAACTACTGATTTTGGACCTATAATTTAAATGCAGCAGCTGTCTTTTGTAAATTTTATTTTTGTTTTATTGAACATGACTCATAGATTTCAAATGGATGAGACCCATGCGCGTGGTGCTCCCTGGAAATACATTTCAGGATATTTGTTACGTGCAACTTTGAGCATTGCTAAAAATTTAGGAACGTACTCATATGTTTCCTTACGAAGCTTAAGCTTCCAGTAATTTCTGGTTCCCTGAGATTTCATCTGGCGTTTCATGTAATTCGGTCCACCGTTGTAGCCAGCCAGTGCTAATTCCCAATTACTGTTGAACATATCACCTAGTTTTTTCAAATAACGGGCAGCGGAATGCGTTGCTTTCTTCCAATTAAGTCTTTCATCAGAAAGGAAACCAGCACTTAGTCCATATTCTTCACCCGTACTTTTAGTAAACTGCCACATTCCGCGCGCACGCCCAGAGTCTGCTTTTGTATCAAAACAAGATTCAAGTATGGGCAAATGAACGAGTTCCGGAGGTAATTTATAATTATAAAATACTCTATGGATATAATTGAGATAACGTTTTGATGAAGCCCTGTTTAAGCAGGTTTTTACATGAGTGTTTCTACTATAAACCTGAACAAATTTATTTATTCGCGGATTGGATAGTTCCCAAACAGTTTGATTTTTGTACTGCCTATTATCTATTTTTACTGATGATTTGACACTACAACCAGCAATGAATAGAGAAATTAAAATTAGTAGATGATGAGGTTTAATTATTTTTATATTTTTTTTATGCCATATCAAAAATAACAATGATCTTCTAATGTTTTGCAGGAGATAATTTCGCCAATCTGAAGACATTTTAAATCTTTATATGCTTGATTTTGTTTACTTTTTTTATTATATACTCCATACACTGCGGAGCCGCTTCCAGTGACTAATGCACCAAATGCACCATTTTCAATCAATAACTTTTTCAATTTTGACAATAAGGGATATTGAACCAGCAAAGAAGATTCAAACTGATTATGCATTTGAGTAATAAGATCATCAAATGATCTTATACTTGGAAATTTTATTTCTCTTTTTGGAATACAATTTTGGTAAGCTTCAAACGTAGATATGGCAAAGGAAGGTTTGATAATTAAAACATTAAATTTAGGATAATCAGGTAAGTCCCATAATTTTTCGCCTCGACCTCTTATTTCTGCAGGCCTAGGTTTTAGGAAAAATGGAACGTCAGAACCAAGTTCTAGGGCAATTTCATAAAGAGATTCTGGATTTAATAATCCTTCAGATTCAGTTGAATTTCGAAAAATATAATTTAAGGCCTGTAGGGTTCCCGCGGCATTCCCACTCCCTCCACCTAGTCCTGCACCATAAGGTATTTTCTTTTCAAGAAAAATATCATAGTTTACTTTAAATCTACTTACCATTTCAAAAGCCTTCACTGCTTTAACGACCAAATTATCTTCATCAGAATCCGAAAAAGATGCTCCTTTGATTTGAAAATTTAATCCATGTTTATTATTTTTTGTGAAGGTCAATGTGTCATAAAGGTTTACAGGAACCATATGCATATATAAATCATGGAACCCGTCTTTACGTTTACCTAAAATATAAAGCAGAGTATTTATTTTTGCTGGTGTATGTATTCTCATTTAATCCACTCGACAAGCCCATTTGAGCCAATAAATGTCCTGAGAGTTTTCCAATAATGGAGATATTTCTAGCAAAACTTTGCGATGATATTCATCTAGCCATTTAACTTCATCTGGTGAGAGAATATCTCTATCAATGAGTCTTCTGTCAAAAGGAACCATAGTCAGTGTTTCAAAACAAAGCCATTGCTTACCAGCAGGGTGCTCCTTGTATCCCTCGGCTTTTTTTACTACATATAGATTCTCAAGACGAATTCCACCCCAGCCAAACTCATAGTATCCAGGCTCATTAGACAAGACCATTCCAGCCTGCAAAGCCACATCTGAATAAAAAGGTGAAATTCTCTGGGGTCCTTCATGTACGTTTAGGAAAGCGCCAACTCCATGGCCTGTACCGTGCCCGAAATCCATACCTGCATTCCATAGACACGAACGGGCTATTGCATCCAAAGAAGTTCCGTTTGTACCTTCCGGGAAAACCTGATTCGCCAGATGGATATGTGCCTGAAGTACAAGTGTATAAATTTTTTTTTGCTTCTGGTCTGGATTTCCTAGAATGACTGTACGAGTAGCATCCGTTGTACCTCCTGAACATTGAATTCCTGAATCAACCAGTACCATTTCTCCGTCCTTAATAGGATTTTCACTATCAGGTGTGCCGTAGTGAACTATCGCACCATTTGCCCCAGAACCAACTATTGAATTGAAACTAAGATCGGAAAAACCTTCTGATTTTTGATACTCCTCTAACAACCAGTCTGAAAATTCCTTTTCTGTTATAGTTTGGCCATTTTCAAAAAAGTTTTGCAATTTACTGAAACTTCTGACTAATGCTGCTCCTGCCATCATATGAGCAGTTTTAGCAGCACTAATTTCCGAAGAATTTTTAACCGCCTTTTTAAAAATTACAGGACTTTCCCTTTCTAGAACCTGGAATTTACTGAATGCCATAAGTGTCCCCATTGTTGTAGATGAAGGGTCAAGCCAGACTTTCAAATTTTCCTGTGTACTAAGTTTTGTTAAAAAACTCTTGTAATCTGAATATGGACGGAATTCCCAGTCCGGGCAATACTGACTTAAATTGATTTCCGGATGATGACAGAAACAAATAGCACGGTCCGAAAATATTGCAGCATAAGATTCAAATACAGGATTATATTCAATATCGCTGCCTCGTAAATTTGTAAGCCATGCAATTTCATCAAGCGTACTGATAAGTAATACAACCGAGTTTGAATCTTTATCCGATCCATTTTTTTTTATTTCATTCCTTATTTCCTGCAATTTAACGGTACTGTCTTTACCAGTGAATTTTTTAGACAGAGGATAAATATCATTTCGAGGCAGACATGGTCGGCTAGACCAAATTGAATCAACTATATTTGGAGTTACAGGAACAAGAGTATGCCCCGCTTTCTCAATTGTATTTTTATAATTTCTCCAGATTTTTGGACTCATCACAAAGGGATCGGCCCCAACCTTTAATGAATTTCCAGATTGGTCTGCAATCCAATTTTGGGGGTCTAGAACCCCCTCATTCCCCAGTTTTTGGATATTGAAATGTCCTCCACAGGTTTGTTCCGCCTGCAAATGATAGCGAGAATCAACAAAAAGCTGAGGACCTCCTTCAACACAAAAAATAGCTGTTCCAGCAGATCCTGAAAATCCGGATTTGCCTTCACTTTCTGTTGAAGCTTCCAGACGCCTGTTTTGAGGAGGTACATACTCATTTAAATGTTCATCTGTTGAAACAACAATCAGCATGTCCAATCCTTGCCTAGTCATTTCTTTAAGTAATTTTTTTAACATAAAATATTTTTCAAGATTCAAATCAAATATCAGTATATATTGATTCTACGTTTGTTTTAGCTAAATAAAAATCACTATCAATTCATAGGATGAATTTTATGAATTTAATCATTCAATTCTTAATCTCAATATATTAAATTGAATTGCTAGTATAACATAAATTAATAAGGGACAACTTTTTCAAAAATAGTTGCTTTTATAATTTGAGTGAATATATTAATTGAAGCACCTTTGAAAGTATTGTGCTTTAAAGAGAAGGTTTTTAAAATTTTTAGGAAATCTTTGGTCCCGCTTCAAGAATCTCTTTGGTTGATCCTTCTTCAAATTTCTGGAAGTTGTCCTTGAACATGATCGCAAGATTTCTCTCTGCCTTATCATATGCACCTCCATCAGACCAAGTATTTCTGGGGATCATTATTTCAACAGGGACATCAGGGCATTCAGTTGGAACATCAAAGCCAAACAATTTATTCTTGAAGACTGGAACATTATTCATAGTACCATCAAGAATAGAGTCTATAATAGAACGAGTGTATTTCAGTGGCATTCTTTCGCCCTCTCCGTAACCACCACCGCTCCAGCCCGTATTTACAAGCCAAACCGAGGTCCCGTTCTTTTCAATACGTTCTGCTAAAAGTTCAGCATACTTACTGGGATGCCACACCATAAATGCTGCACCAAAACATGCAGAAAAAGTCGCTTCAGGCTCTGTTACTCCTACTTCTGTACCTGCCACTTTTGCAGTGTAACCGCTGATGAAATGATACATCGCTTGTGATGAATTGAGTCTGCTAACAGGAGGCAGTACTCCGAAAGCGTCACAGGTTAGAAAGATAATATTCTGTGGATGACCTCCTAAACACGGAATTTTTGCGTTATTAATATATTCAATTGGGTAAGACGCACGTGTGTTTTCAGTAAGTGAAGTTCCATCGTAATCAACTACATGTGTATCCTTGTCATAATCTACATTCTCCAGCACAGTACCAAACTTGATTGCCTTGTAAATATCCGGCTCTTTTTCTTCGGAAAGATTGATGCATTTTGCATAGCACCCTCCTTCTATATTAAAAATACCATCATCGCTCCAACAGTGTTCATCATCTCCAATTAAATGTCGCTTTGGATCTGCAGAAAGTGTAGTTTTTCCTGTTCCGGATAATCCAAAAAATAAGGCCACATCATTATTATTTCCAACATTGGCTGAGCTATGCATCGAAAGAACTCCCTGCTTAGGCATAATGTAGTTCATTATAGTGAAAACACCCTTCTTCATTTCTCCAGCGTACTCAGTTCCAAGAATCACAAATTCCTTGCGATCAAAATCCAACCCAACACTGGTTTTAGAAGTGATGTGTTTAGTAAGCGGGTCAGCAGGATGCTTGCCTGCATTGAATATCACATAGTCTGGCTCCCCAAAATTCTCTAATTGTTCATTGTTTGGACGAATCAACATATTATGCATAAACAAAGCATGATAAGGACGAGTGGTAATTATTCGAACTTTGATCTGGTATTTAGCATCCCATCCAGCAAATCCGTCAACTACATAAACTCTGTTTTGCGTATTCAGGTAATCAATTGCTCGGCCTCTTATAATCATGAATGTATCTGCATCCATACCTATATTAATTTTACCCCACCAAACATGTTTTTCAATGCTTGGATGTTCAACTATTCTTTTATCATTGGGGCTACGCCCGGTTTTCTCATAAGAAGAAACAATAAGTGCTCCATTTGATGAAATAGCAGCATCTGGCTCATTAGTTAATGCCTCTTCATATAATTTTGGGGCAGTAGCATTACGGATTACGGTTTCTACATTTATACCGTACTGTTCAAGTGAAATTAAGATTCCATTCATGATTTCTCCTGTATTTTTTGACCCTAATAAATGTGTTGCAGAATCCTACATACGTTAAAAGTTCATTACAAGCTTAAGTATAATTAATTTTTTAAATCCTTGAAATCTAGGTGAACAGTTTAAACAGAAAATCCTAGGCTTTTTAAAGGTGAGACTAATGGGACAAAAATGCATTATGCAACATCACCAAATGACATGCAAATTTTTCTTCTTTAATAAATGCCAGAAAATTAACCTGTTTTTTAGGCATGGGATCACATACAGATAAATACATGTAAAAAATTTTTTAAATTTTTTACTTTAAATATTAGATGATTAGAAGGTCAGCAGGAAGATTTATTAAATTTCTGGAGACAGGCTTTATTTTTCAGATCTTAGAAATACAATAGTTTAAGTAACAGACTATTCTATTACCAAATTCTTGCTCAGCCAGTCTGACAATGCCTCCGAAACTTGGCGCAATTCAGGATCATCAGGCAGGTCATAATCTTCGATCGTTGAAATCGCGCGCTTTAATTTTTTTGATGCAACCAGGACCGACATAAGCCCGGAAATTTTAAGTGCTTTTCTTTGTTCATCCGGAGTTCTATTTGCTATGTCCTCATCTAGTATTTCAATTGTTTTTTCGTAATCCTGCTGCATGTTGCTATCTGAAACTTGTGTAATTAACTCCTGATATGGTGGTATCTTTGCAGCCACAAGTCTTTCTTTCTGAGTCAATTTTATTGCAAGTGACATTGCCATACTTTCTATTTGATCATCAGGGGTTCTAACTTCCTGTGAAATTCTTGATGCCATGTCAGATATTTGATCATCAGGAGTCTTTATTTGCTTAGAAATTCGTGCTGCCATGTCCTTGACTG
>CACERX010000007.1 GCA_902562015.1 uncultured SAR324 cluster bacterium | reverse complement strand
GTTTTGGGGGAGCCGCCGGACAGCACGCTTGTGCAATTGCCCGTGAGCTTGGTATCTCAAAAATTTTTATTCACCGTTTTGCCGGGATTCTTTCTGCTTATGGAATGGGACTGGCGGATATTGTAGTTGAAAAACAGCAACCTTCGGCGATAGTTTTGTCTGAAGGAGAGACGAAAGTTTTTCAGAAAAAATTGCAGAAAAAACTAGATATTTTAGCTGACAAAGCTAAAGAGGAATTAATTAACCAGGGTTACAAACTGGAAAAAATTCAGGTAAAACGTTATCTCAATTTGAGATATCAAGGAACTGACACAGCATTGATGATTCAAGAACCAGAACAAAAGGGAGAATTAAATTCTTTAGCTGAGAAAAAAAGATTAAATAGTTCAAAATTTATTCCGGATTCAAAGAAAAAAATTCAATCTAATCCGGATTATATAAACGCTTTCCGGAAGGCATACCGCAGGGAATTTGGTTTTGATTTAATTGGCAGGGAAATAATCGTGGATGATTTACGGGTAAGAGCTGTAGCAAAATCACCAGGTCTTGAAAAATTCCCACTTACAAAACAATCGGGCGTTCCTGTACCGGAAAAACATACACAATGTTATTTCATATCAGAGGAAACCGGGAGGGGGAGCTGGTATGATACTCCGATTTTTTTTCTTGATAAACTTGGAGCAGGAATGAGTATTGATGGTCCGGCGATTATTATGCAGGACACTTCAACCATTCTGATTGAACCTGGGTGCTGCTCAGAAATATCAGAGTATGGAGACATAGTAATAACTGTTTTAACCAAATCCAACATGGAAATAGATACTAAGGCTGACCCTGTCCAGGTATCTATTTTCGGAAACCTTTTCATGTCTATTGCTGAACAGATGGGAAGAACCCTGCAGCGGACTGCAATTTCAACAAACATAAAAGAGCGTCTTGATTTTTCATGTGCAATTTTTGACGAAACAGGAGGTTTAATAGCAAATGCTCCACATCAGCCTGTTCATCTAGGTGCAATGAGTGAAGCGGTCCGTCAACAGGTAAAAATTCAAGGGAAATTACTTAAAAGAGGTGATGTACTTCTAACAAACCACCCAATTGCTGGGGGAAGTCATCTTCCTGATATTACAATAATCTCTCCGGTCTGGCAGGTACATGGATCAGCTACAGTGGGTAAGAAGTCATCAATCAATCGCCCAATTTTTTTTGTTGCTAGCCGTGGACATCATGCTGATATTGGTGGAATATCGCCTGGTTCGATGCCTCCATTTTCACGTGAATTGAAGGAGGAAGGAGCATGCATCAAAACATTTAAGCTTGTTGAAAACGGTGTTTTTAACGAAGAAGGTATAACGGAGTTGCTTCAGTCCCAAGGTAAAATTAAGCGCAAGTCTGGAGAAACCGCCATAAGTGGAACTCGTTTGCTTTCAGACAATCTTTCAGACCTGAAGGCACAGGTTGCAGCAAACCAGCGAGGAATAGATTTGCTGTTAGAAATGGTAGAACATTTTACGATGAAAAATACTTTGGGGCTGAATATCGTGCAGGCATATATGCATCATATTCAAAACAACGCGGAAGAAGCGGTACGTAATATGTTAAAGGAACTATCCTTACGGGAAGGTTTGGCTGAAGTAGATACTGTGAAAGCTAGTGATTTTCTTGATGATGGTAGCGAAATATTGTTACGTCTTACCATAAATCGAAGAGATGGCAGTGCAGTTTTTGATTTTACAGGAACAGGTCCAGAGCTTTGGGGAAATCTTAACGCTCCAAGAGCGGTCACTTATTCTGCAATCTTATACAGTTTACGCTGTTTAATTGATCAGGAAATACCACTAAATCAGGGTTGTCTTAATCCAATTAAAGTTATTATAGAAGATGGTTCCTTACTGGCACCTTCGGAAAACGCTGCCGTTGTAGGCGGTAATGTGTTAACTTCACAGCGTATTACGGACGTTATTCTTAAGGCATTACGAGCATGTGCTGCTTCACAGGGATGCATGAATAATTTTACTTTCGGTAACGAAAATTTTGGCTATTATGAAACTATTGGAGGAGGAGCAGGAGCAGGGCCGTACTGGCATGGCCAGTCAGGCGTTCACACTCACATGACAAACACTCGCATAACTGATCCGGAAATCCTTGAACGTCGTTACCCGGTTATGCTACGAGAATTTTCAATCAGGAAGAATTCCGGAGGGTCAGGAATTTATTCGGGAGGTGATGGACTTGTAAGGGAAGTTGAATTTCTTGAATCGCTCAATGTCGGAATTCTGTCGGAGCGCAGGGTTCACCAACCATACGGACTCAATGGAGGTGAGCCGGGCCGATGTGGATGGAATCTCTTTATTCGAAATGATGGTTCTATACTGCATTTAGGAGGTAAAAACGAAATTAGCGCTGAGCCTGGTGATCGTATACGCATTGAAACTCCAGGCGGAGGCGGA
This sequence comes from uncultured SAR324 cluster bacterium, assembly GCA_902562015.1. The sequence continues at coordinate 41,211 of CACERX010000007.1, read as the reverse complement.
TATGGCAAAAAATGATTTACTGATTATTTGACTAAAATATTCAAATTAAGTATATCTAAAAAATCATATGCCATGAAACTTCATTAACATACCGAATAAGAATCAGTCATTGCTCAATATACATTACAGTCAAGTAATTAATCAGAATAAATTTTTCTCCTAACGGGACTAAATCCTGCATTGTTGTAAATTACACTAAATAGTGATAATTTTCTATTTTTTTTGAATTATAAAATTAGTAAATCTAATGATTTATAGAATCATAATATTAATTATTTCTCTTATATTTATGTCATGCAGTCTTTCTGCTAAAGAGACAGGCACAATATTTTTGAAAAAAGTTAACGGAAAAATTGGTTGGTTTGAGAGTGGTGATGAAAAAAAGCATTTGAAATATACTGGTGAAATTGTTGACGGCAAACCTAATGGAACTGGTGAACTAAGTTCTCCTTCAGGAAAATATTCTGGAGAATTTAAAAATGGATTGATGCATGGTCAAGTGACTCATAAATATGTAAATGGTAAAAAGAGAATAGGTGAGTTTAGAAAAGGGAAACCATGGAATGTTAAAGGTTATGACAAAAACGGAGATATAGAAAATGAGTGGGTAAATGGTAAAAAACTTATACGGGGACCTAATGTATTAAAAGATTTAGAGTTACAACAAAAGGAGACAGGCACAATATTTTTGAAAAAAGTTAACGGAAAAATTGGTTGGTTTGAGAGTGGTGATGAAAAAAAGCATTTGAAATATACTGGTGAAATTGTTGACGGCAAACCTAATGGAACTGGTGAACTAAGTTCTCCTTCAGGAAAATATTCTGGAGAATTTAAAAATGGATTGATGCATGGTCAAGTGACTCATAAATATGTAAATGGTAAAAAGAGAATAGGTGAGTTTAGAAAAGGGAAACCATGGAATGTTAAAGGTTATGACAAAAACGGGGATATAGAAAATGAATGGGTAAACGGTAAAAAAATCAAAATAGAATCTGAACCTCATTCATTTGGTGCTAGGTTAATGTATGGAACCTTAGCAATTGAAACAGCAACTTCTACAAATACTTCAATTACATTTTTTTGGAATGGTTGGGGATTAGGTCTGACAAATGAGAATTACATAGATGACAGAACAAGTGAAAAAATAGAATTTCAAACCCAGTTTACAGAATTGTCCTACACTTTCGATCTCTCTGAGATAATATATGATTCCTTGACAATGACTCTTGGGGCAGGAATTCCAAGTGGTGAAGGAAAAGTCACTAAGTCAATCAGTACTAATGAATTCAAGTCTTCTAATGTAAGCGGATTTACCTTATATAGTGTTTTTGGAATGGATTATTCGGACTTTGAAATTCTTGCCGGTTTTAGAGTAAATAATATTACGTATTCGGAATTTGACTGCGGTTGTGCCAGCACCCTTGAAGGCGAATATACAGCATGGGGAGGGCAGCCTATGATAGGTTTAGGTTATAGTTTTTAGGTTATAGTTTTTTGTGAAAATTATTTCATGAGATTAACAATCATTTATATGAAACATACACTTACTTTTTTCCTCTGTGTATTTATTCTGGGTTGTGGAAAGATTAACACTTCCCCTGAATTTTTTAAGGCTGATGATAAATGTTATGTGGTAGTTGAATCATCGGTCAGTTTAAATCAACAATTCAAAGAATTGTTGAAGGAAGCATTAAAAGATAAGAAAAATGGAATTGGAGAATCAAATCTGGGGAATTATGCAAATTATGATGTCATACAAAATTTCCCTGAAAAGTTCACTTATTCTTTAGGAGCTTTCACTTATAATAATGGAGACAAATATGAAGGAGAATGGAAAGATTGGTTACATCATGGTCGAGGGAAATATACTTGGCTTGAAGGAGATAAGTATGAAGGTGGATGGAAGGATGGTGAATTCCATGGTGAAGGTAGATTAACCTGTCTTGATAAACGTGGAGATAAATTTGAGTATCAAGGAAATTTCAGGAATGGTAAATATCATGGTCAAGGGACATTCAAAGATCCTAATGGAGATAAGTATGAAGGTGGATGGAAGGATGGGAGAAAAAATGGTCTAGGGACTTATAATTATGTCAATGGAGACAATTATGTTGGTAATTGGAAGGATGGGAATTTTCATGGTCAAGGGACTTATACTTTTGCCAATAGAGGCAAGTATATAGGAGAATACAAGGATGGTAATTTCCATGGTTTTGGGACTTTTACAAATCCTGATGGAGAATGGTACGAAGGAGAATGGAAGGATTGGGAAAAAAATGGTCAAGGGACTTATAGTTATGAAAATGGAGACAAGTATGTTGGCAATTGGAAGGATGACATTTTTTTTGGGCAGGGAACTTATACATTTGCCTATGGAGACAAGTATGAAGGCAAATGGAAGGATGGGATCCCAAATGGTCTAGGTACTAAAACTTTAACCATTGGAGACAAGTATGTAGGTGAATTCAAGAATGGTATTTTTCATGGCCAAGGGACCTACACTTGGCCAGATGGAAGAAAATATGTTGGGTCATTCAAGGATGGGGAAAGACATGGTCTAGGAAAAATGTCTTTACCGCTTGGAGACAAATACATCGGTAATTGGAAGGGTGACAATTTTCATGGCCAAGGGACCTACACCTGGCCAGATGGAAGAAAGTATGTTGGGTCATACAAGGATGGGGAAAGACATGGCCAGGGAATTTATACTTTTGTTTATGGGGATGAGTTTGAGGGTAAATGGAAAGAGGGTGTACCAATGGGTCAAGGTATATTCACTTGGTCTAATGGAGACAAATTTGCTGGGGAATACAAAGTTGGTTTCCCTTGGAACGGAGCTTTGATAAACAAAGATGGGAATATCATGTCCAAATTGGTAAACGGGGAATAGTGAAAAAAGTAATAATCATCTTCTTTTAATAATTCTGATTGATTCTTCTCAGTCAGAAACTCACAACACAAATTAAGTTCATATTTCCGAAATTCATGATAGTATGGATTTCTTTGTCTAATTTTTAATATGTGTGTTATTTGCAAAATTGCATATACATACATAAGATATTTTTATAAAAAATAATTATACCTATTTGGGTGTAGTTTTTTCAGATAAATCAATATGAAAAATTTTTTATTATCTGTCATATTTATCCTTTTCATCACACCGCCATTGTTTGGTCAATCTGATGATGAAAAGAGATTTACTCTCAGAACTGCTTTAGTTGCTCATGCTTTGACATATAATTTAGACAAGCAAAATGGTGTTGGATTCCAATTTGGACATTTCTCTACAGGAATAAACGAGAATAATATTGATACAATCGAAAAAATTTTTTATGGAATCAATTATGCTTATGGATTTGATTGTATAAATTGTGATTCTTATTTTGTTGCAACCTTTTTGAATAACGGTAGCTCAATTATTACAACAGATGATGGGTCGACATATACTTATTCTGGATTTGGACTAAGTGTTGTTGGTGGATACAGTTGGTATTTGGAAGATGCCATTAGTATTGTTCTAGGTGCAGGCCCTTTATTTTCAAGTGAAAGCAGAGAAAGTGAAAACATTAAAAGTGACAATGGTTTTGGAACAGATGCAGATGAGCGTATTGAAAAACTTAATTTCCTGCCATTTGTACCACTCCTTTTTGTAGGGTTCTCATTCTAGTTATTTAAAACTTGTATCACTCAAATTTAAATAAATCCTAATTATTGTTGGAATTAAAAAATTTACGTCTTTTGATTTAGGTATAATTCATAAATTACTTTTTTTAGAAATTTCCCTTCTGGAACGCCAATCACGATAAAGTGGAACAAGTATAAAAAACAGGGTCGCTATGACCAGAGCAAGCGTCATTGGTCTTTCCCATATAAACTGAATGCTGTTTGCGTTACGAATTGCTCTTCCGAAATTATCTTCTCAATTATATAATATGTTTGACATTTTTTAGTAATTGCTATAAGATGTCCCTTTCTCAGGAAAGGAAGAGCCGCAATGACAATTGAAAAATAAAAGGTATTTAGAAGAGGATTGCTATTAAAATGTGGGTGAAAATAACTTTACTGCGCACAAAATAATATAAATAAAAACAAGAGGCTTAAATGGATTTTGGTGAACAAATGACTAAGTGGCGTGAGAATTCAGGACTTACTCGCAAGGAATTTGCCAGAAAACTTAGTGTGTCGCTAACTGCTGTAAAAAATTGGGAAACAGGACACTCAACACCTAAACTTACTAAATATAGTGAAATCGCCAAAGTTCTTTCAATAGATGTACGAGATATGGGCTTGGATAATGATCTAGATCTTGACAGGATAGGTGATAGAATCAAATATGCTCGCTTACTTCGAGGGATGTCGATCGAGGCATTTGCCTATGAACATGGTTTTGCTATCCAGACTGTAAAGAGCTGGGAATCTCATGCTGCAGAGGTCACAGAAGCATCTCTGGAAAGAATTGCCCGGGCATTGAAAATACCTTTCCCATTCTTTGATATCGAGAATGATCCTCATAAAGAATTAGCCGACCTAAAGTAGCGATACTTTATCCATGAATTTCAACAATTAATCTTTTGTGCGTTTCAGTGCATCCTTGATTTCCTGTTTTTCTTCGTCTTGATTGAAAGCAAGTTGGTAGTGTTTTCTTGCCATTTGTATTTCTCCATTTGCTTCAAAAGCCAGGCCGAGGTTATACTCATCTTCTGCTGAGCGATCATCCTGATTTTTTAGAAAAGCAATTGCTTCCTGATATGCGTTGCCTCTGATTAGGGTAACTGCAACTGGGTTCCCATCAAGAACATTCAATTCTGCTGTTTCATTATAGGGGCTAATTTGTCTAACAAATTGTTTAGCTGCCTCTCTGGCGAGTCTGATCCGCATATCCAAAAGAGTTTCCGGGACACCGATATCCTGTCTTAGATTGAATCCTCTAGCAAAATATTCAGTTGGGTTTGCAAACGATAAACCGGCTCGATCGACACCAGTAAGCAACGAGACAGAAAAATCCTGATCTTTATTAAAACCTTCTGAAATTACCTTTTTGATGGCAGCTGGTAAATGTGATGTTCGTGGATCTCCACCCCATTTTTTTACGAGGTATGAACGAAATGCCTTTGGACTGACAATATTTTTACCGTTACTTTTTCTATGCATAAAAAATTCTACTTCAATTGCACCTAGGTGCTCAATATAAGGTGTAGGAATAAGGAATCCTGTTCCTGAAGCTTCTGCTCCCATTGCAATAGCGCCTGCAAGTATAGTTTGCTCAAGGCGAACTCCTTTGTTTTTGATGTTAACAAAATATGATAGTTTCTCACTGGATTCAAAGGTCATTTCTGAGAACTTAATTTTCCCGCTGATTACTCCAACTTCTTTAGCATTCGGAAGAACACCGCTGTAACCTGTTTTATCTCCTGTTGTATTGATAAGCTGATATGGTGAATGAAGTGAAAGGTCATGAACCATTGAGGCCCTCACCAATTCCGACATATAATTTGATTCCGATTTTTTAGAAATGAAACTGGTTACTGTAGGTTGCAAGGTTTTTTTTGATTCTGCAAAATTTTCTAAATTTACCAACTTTTTTGATTCAGGCAATTCAATTTTTCCAGGAATTATTTCAAAATTACCAATTTCTAAATATTTTATATTTTGTATCTGCTGCATTGGCGGTCGCTGAATGTTGAAGCTGACTTTAGGTGCGCATGAGGTCGCCATCAGAATGAAAAAAATATAGATAAAAACTCTTAGCATTTCATATCTGATGGAGTCTTTTGAAAAACAATTCCTTTTCAACATTTTTGTGAAGTTAAAAATCTTAATAATACTAAACGTATTTCTGTCAACGAGCTTCAAGCTGCCTCTTTAAATGCGGGGTTTCACGTCTAAGTCTTTCAATACGTCCGAGTCCCCTCGTAAATAGAAGATTTTCTGAATCAGCCTCCCATGCTTCTCTGTACGTTGTGTGAGCAAGCCCATAGTCTCCAATTGCTTCAAAGCAAAGTCCAAGATTATAAAGGTCATTCGGGTCAGGGTTTTCTGCAGTGAACTGTTGTAGCTGTTCAATTGCTAAATCATATGCACCAGCTTCAATCAAAATTTTAGTATTTGGGTGATCACTGTTTGCTATGGGTAAAGAGACCGTTTTTTCTGTAACTGAAACTCTTCTTACAAAGTTGCTGGCTATGGAAAGGGCCAAATCTGCAATTATTTGTTCAAATGAAGGGAGGACTTCATCTGAGGATTCAATTAAGTTATGTTCTTCAGGTTTGGAGGATGTAAATTGGTTGGTAATGCCCTGAAATATTTTTTGAAAACTTTCCTTGTTTCTGCCTCCAATGCGCTGGGCAAAAGTTCTTGTTTCAAATGTAGATGCCAGAACTTCTGTTGGTTTCAAGCGAGTCATTTTTATTTCAAGAGCCAAACTTCCACGAGCAGACTTATAAGGCCACCATACAACCTGATCCACTACTAGGTTTAAGCCGAGACTTCGTCTTGATTGAGGTGGACGGAAATACTCAAGACTCTCTTTGCTCAAGTCCACCCCATCCGTTCTTTCTACTTCAAGCCAGAGTTTCCCGCTTATTACTGCGTCAACATCTTTGGTTTTATATCCACCTATTGAAACTAATTGTTGCAGAGATGCATCATTCTGAAGTTTTTCAAATTCATCTGTAAAAACCACCTTAAAATATGGTGTTGATGTTAAAAGATTTATGATCCTTGATCTTATAGAGCGGCCGATAGTTTTTCGCTGCTCTTCATTCAGCAAAACAGCATGAGTTTTCCAAACACCGTTTCTCTCAGTTTTAAATTTGATTGCTAGCTGGCCTATTTCAAAAGTACCAATAGCCACTTTTCTTATGTCTTTAGTATTAATTTCAGCAGGAGAGCGAACAGAAGTAAGCTTTGATGTAGCACAGTTTGTCAGCAGAAATGAATAGAGGATTAAAATCAGATGTTTTTGATTAAACATAAATTTTATTGAAATTTTTTCATTGAGGATTTCTAATTTTGAAGTTGTTTAGCCAATTTCCGAGTTTCCGCAAGATAGCTGCGAGTACGTCCTACTCCCTGAGCATAAATTTTGGTTCCAGGTTTTTTCTCCAGTGCATAAATGTAAAATCTTCGTGCATCTTCATAATCTTCCGGGCTTAATGCACTGGCCTCATATGCAAGACCTAGATTATACCAGTCTGCTGAATCACGCTCATCTTCCGGAATCCCTTCAATTAGTTCCCGGATTTTTTCTGTTTTCCCTTCTTTAAAAAAGTTTTCAGTTTCTGCTTCTCCACCGGTAGCTATTTCGGCATTTACCTTAACTTTGTAAGGTGAAATTGTACGGATAAAAGAGATAAGTGTCTTATCTACAAGTTGCTTGATTAGCTGATTTTTTTCTTTTTTAGGTAAGTCTTGAATGTTAGGTATCGGTAGAGGTTTATTGTTATAAAAAAATTGCCTAGGATTGCTTTTTTTTGCAACAGCTAGTTCACGTGAAGGAATTGGAAAGATAGGTATACTGATGTTACTTATCAGGCTTCCTAAAGTAAGAGAAATTAAATGGCTTTCTTTGATATTACGATAGGAACCTTTTTCTATTATACTTCTGCCGAAATTGGCTGAATCGGCGCGTATTGTCAATGTTTCCCTTTCAAGGCCAATTATTGTAAAACTGAAATTTGATTGTGCGAATAGAGACAGATTTTTGTATTTGTATATACGTACTACCTGATTTTTTGGTGGTATGGTTTCACCTAATCCTGCCATTGCAAATGCAGAAGAAAGAGCAATTTCAGTAACATCACTGGCCAATGCACCCCTACGACAGACATATCCTCGCCAATTGTCCAGAGTAACAGCTTCTTTATTAATAGCAGCGGCTGCGGCAGAAGAAATTCTACCACCAATCCCACCGGTGCAAGTTGCAACGTCAGTAAATTGACCTCGGTCCACTTCTCCTCCGCTGATCACTTCGCCCTGAATAACTGCAACACTTTCCTTTTCTGCATCAAATTGTTTTTCATCAAGTGATTTTACTACACTGACCTTAAACCGACCCATATTGTTGAGTAATCTAGCTAATTCCTGAAGTAGCTGAGATTTAATTCCAATCTTATCGTTGTTGGCTGTAATTAAATCTTCGCGTATGTAAACTTTTTTAAGCTCACGCGGCACAGTAATTATGGAAGGCCTTTGTACTTCAAATTGAGAAATTGTGGGTGCTGTGCATGCTGAAATAAGAAAAATTGCACTCAAATTCAATAAAAAAAATATTTTTTGAAAAATTACTGTTTCTTTTTTCATTTCATCTTAAGGCTAATTGACAAGCTTGCGAAATGTTCGTAGAATTTACCTTCGGATTCTAAAATAGATAACATAAATATTCAACATCAACCAAATGACTTCTCAGACCATCATACCAACCGAATCCGGTTTTTATGGAGAATACGGAGGTATGTTCATTCCTGAAATTTTAAGGACCACTTTCGATGAGCTCATTGCAGCATTTGCTGAAGCAAAAGCAGACCCGGAGTTTTGGAAGGGTTTTGAGGATGTTATGCAGAATTATTCATGCAGGCCTACTCCCATTACACCACTGGACAATTTTGTAAACTCCTTGGGTGGGAATTTCAAGTTATTTTGTAAACGTGAAGACTTAAATCATACCGGGGCACACAAAGCAAATAATGTGATAGGCCAGGGACTGCTTGTAAGACGTATGGGCAAAAAACGTGTAATTGCTGAAACTGGGGCAGGACAGCATGGTGTAGCCACAGCTACAATGGCCGCAAGAATGGGATTGCAATGTACAATTTACATGGGATCAGTTGACGTTGAACGTCAAAGACCAAATGTTTTTTGGATGGAACAGCTAGGTGCTGAAGTTGTATCCGTTACAGATGGAACTGCAACACTGAAAGACGCAATAAATGCCGCCATGAGGGACTGGACAGAAAGCATGGGAACTACTCATTATGTGTTGGGAACAACTTGCGGTCCTCATCCATTCCCTGAAATGGTTGCTTGGTTTCAATCGATCATAGGGAAAGAGGCACGACAACAGATGCTTAATACTACAGGGAAACTTCCTGACCGGATTTATGCGTGCGTAGGTGGTGGATCAAATGCAAGTGGAATCTTCCTCCCTTTTTTGGATGATGATACAGTTGAATTAATTGGAGCAGAAGCGGGCGGAAAAGGAGTGGATACGGGTTCACATGCAGCTCGCTTTTGTGGCGGAAACGTTGGTATAGCTCAAGGATACAAAACTTATTTTTTTCAGGACGAAGAAGGACAAATGCGCCACACACATTCAATTGCAGCAGGACTGGACTACATTGGAGTAAGTCCGATTTTGAGTCATCTCCATGATAAAAAAAGGGTGCGATTTACAGCGACTACAGATGAGGAAGTCATTTCTGCAACAAAACACCTAATTCGTACTGAAGGGATAATTCCTGCCCTAGAATGCAGTCACGCTTTTGCTTCAGTTATTGAAGAAATTCCTCATATACCTAATGGATCTCATGTTCTGATTAACCTTTCCGGACGTGGTGACAAAGATATCTTTAATATAGCTGAGGCTATTGGCGACAAAAAATGGGATGAATTCCTGCGCCAAAAAGCCTTGATGAATCAATGAAAATGATAGGTGAATTCTGTAGTAGAAATATTGAATGCAACTTATAGATTATCTCCGCAAAAGACTTGAAAAACGCAAAATTCTCTTGATGACACATGCTGTTGTTGGTTATCCGTCCTTAGATGATAACTGGGCAATGCTTGAGGCAATGAGAGAAGCTGATGTGGATTTGGTGGAGTTACAGATGCCTTTCAGTGAGCCTACGGCAGACGGTCCCCTTTTCGTTAAGGCTAACCAGGAGGCACTAAGAAATGGAATAAAATTGAAGGATTATTTCAAATTGATGAAGCGTGCATCAGATAGCTTTGAATTCCCTGTTTTAATGATGGGTTATTGTAATACTGCATTTACTATGGGTTTCCAGGTATTTTGTGAAAGTTTGAGCATGAATGGCGGTAAAGGTTTTATAATTCCGGATTTGCCTTTCGAAGAATACGGACAGCTTTTTGATCATAGTCTTAAGTTTGATCTTGACCCGATCATGCTCTGTACTCCTACAAACAAAAAGGAGCGTCTCAGGGAAATCTGTTCACAAGGAAGAGGTTTTATATACTGTGTTGCACGCAAGGGAGTGACAGGTAAAAGCACTGTTCTTGAGCAGTCAACAGTAGATTTTTTATTACAGTGCAGACAATTCTCAGATTTGCCACTTGCATTGGGATTTGGATTGTCTAAACCTGAAGAACTGAACATGCTTAAAGGAAAAGCAGAAATAGCCATTGTTGGTACTGCTCTGCTTAAAACTTGGGAGAATGATGGTGAGTCCGCATTTAAAAGACACTTAAATTCGCTGGCAGATGCAAGAGACTAGTTTTAATAAATATGCCCTTGAAAATTACTGAAGCTGATATTGAAGCATATCAGAGTGATGGTGCAGTATTGATTAAAGGTCTTCTTAATGATCAAGAAGTTTCAGACTTGCGGGAAGGTATTGAGGCAAATATTTCCAATCCCAGCTTAAATTCTAAAATTGCTAGCAATAAAAACGATCCAGGCTGGTTTCTTGAAGATTTCTGCACTTGGCAGAAAAATCCGTCATACCAGAGAATAATTTTTAAGAGTTCGGTTCCTGAAGTTGCTGCAAAACTCATGCGCTCAAAGCAGGTACGCTTATACCATGACCATATGTTGGTAAAGAAAAAAGGTACTTTACAAAGGACTCCTTGGCATCAGGACCAGCCGTATTATAATATTGAAGGGAATCAGAATATCAGCTTCTGGATTCCCGTTGATCCAGTTCCACTGAAATGGACTCTCGAACTTGTGGCAGGCTCTCATAAGGGACCATGGTATATGCCAAGAAATTTTCTTGAAAATCAAGCAAAATGGTTTCCTGAGGGAAGTTTAAATGAAATACCAGATATAGATGCAAATCCGAAAAAATTTAGAGTATTGAAGTGGAAACTTGAGCCTGGAGACGCTGTAGCATTTCACATGCTGACTTTGCACAGCGGAGAAGGGACAGGAGCACTTCGCCGTGTATTTTCTATACGGATGTTAGGGGATGATATAATACATGCTCCTCGCAGTTGGAAAACCTCACCTGAGTTTCCCAACCTTTTAGATCAGTTACCTGCCGGAAGACCGATGGATCACAAATTTTTCCCGCTTGCATGGCCTTTTAGCCAGAATTAATTGAAATTTTCCAATTCTCACAAGTAGCTCATGTCAGTTCCTCAAGCTGAAACTCCAATGATGCGCCAATTCAATGCAATTAAAAAGGAACATCCAGATAAGCTCCTTTTCTATCGTATGGGCGACTTTTATGAAATGTTTGGTGATGACGCTATAGTCGGAGCTGAGATATTACAAATTGCGCTGACTTCACGCGACAAAAAAAAGAAAAACTCACTACCCATGTGTGGTGTACCTTACAAGGCATACGAACATTATTTGAATAAGTTGACATCTGCAGGTTACAAGGTGGCAATTTGTGAACAGCTGGAAGATCCCGCAAAAGCAAAGGGACTTGTAACTAGGGATGTAGTAAGAGTAGTCACTCCAGGTACTACCGTTTCTCCACAACTGATTGATCCAGACAGGAACCATTATTTATTGGCAATAAATGTCGTCTTACGCTCGAAGTGCATTGGCATCGCATTTGCGGATCTATCTACAGGAGAGTTTGAAGTTGCAGAATTTAATTTGAATGAATCTAATCTTTTCTATGACTTCCTAGCACAGCTTTCACCCCAAGAAGTGATTTTGACGCAAAGCAGATCAGAAGCCGAATCTATTTTTTTAGAAGAACTTGTTCAACGCATGACCCAATTGTTGGAAAAGAGAAATACAACCGAGTTGAAGTCTGCAGCATTTCATGAACATAAGCCAGGACTTCAAGATAAAAATGCTTTTCCTACAACTGGCCGATTTAATTTCATTGATCCATATCATTTTGATTATGCTGCAACGCATCGAAGCTTAAAAGAACATTTTGAAACTCTTAACCTTTCCGGGTTCGGTATTGATGATTTACCGAATGGTATTTCGGCTGCCGGAGCATTATTGCGTTATCTTGAGGAAACTCAAAAATGTGATTTGAGCCACTTAACTTCCTTGAGAAGACACTCATTTGACAAAAATATGCTTCTGGATGAGTCCACAGTCGCAAATTTGGAATTGTTCGAAAGTCAGTCTGGAGTCAGAAAACACACACTTTTTAATATTCTCAATCATACTTGTACTCCTATGGGCGCTAGACTGTTTAGGCAGTGGCTGCGCCAGCCGTTGCTAAACGCAGAAGAAATAAATCAGCGTTATGACAGTGTTGAAGAATTTAGAAATAATTTTATGCTTTGTGGAAAATTTCGTCAAAGTCTTAAATTTATTCAGGATTTGCCTAGAATAATTGGAAGAATAACTTTACCAGTTGCAGGTGTAAATGATCTTATTGCATTGCGTGAATCCTTGGAACCTTTGCAGAATTTGTCAGACTATTTTTCAGAATTTAATTCCCCTTTACTTAAAGAAATTGACGAAAATTTTGATTCTTTGACTGATTTACTAGATTTATTGAATCAGCAACTGAAGGGAGTGCCTTCTTTAAAACTGAGGGAAGGTGGTTATATTGCCGATGGAGTTTCAGAAGAGCTGGATCAGCTACGTGATATTTCCAGAAATTCGAAAGAATATCTTAACCAAATGCTTCAGAGTGAGCGCGAGCTTACAGGGATTACTTCTTTGAAAATCAGTTACAATAAAGTATTTGGATACTTTCTTGAGGTAAGCAATGCGCATAAATCTTCAGTTCCGGAAAATTACATTCGAAAACAAACTTTAGTCAATGCAGAACGTTATATTACTTCTGAACTTAAAGAGTTTGAGGAAAAAATTCTCACTGCTGAAGAACGAATAGGTGAGTTGGAATATAAAATTTTCCAGCAACTAAAAGTTAAGCTAAACACGAACAGTTTACGTGTTCAGAAAACCGCACATGATATAGCGATTGCAGACACATTGGCAGGATTAGCTCATGTTGCCGAACATAATAACTATATTCGACCAAGCCTTGGGTCACTAGATTCACCGAGGAAATTACTACTTAAGGAATGCCGTCATCCTGTTATTGAACGAATTGATTTGGGTGAAGAATTTGTGCCTAACGATTTGGATCTACAGGATGCAAATTGCAGAATCATGCTGATAACAGGGCCTAACATGGCTGGAAAATCCACGTACATGAGACAAGTTGCACTGAATATTCTTATGGCACAATGTGGTAGTTTTGTGGCTGCTTCTAGAGCAGAATTTTCTGTAGTGGATAGAATTTTTACACGTGTTGGCGCATCTGATAATCTTACAATAGGTCAAAGCACATTTATGCTTGAAATGAACGAAGCAGCTGCAATTTTAAACAATGCGACAGAAAGGAGTCTGATAATACTTGATGAAATTGGGCGGGGCACAAGTACCTTCGATGGGATAAGCATTGCTTGGGCAATTGTTGAGTATTTACACAAATTGAATGCCCTCACCCTTTGTGCGACTCATTACCATGAATTGACAGCACTTTCGCAGGAATTTAAAGGAATTGAAAATTTCAGTGTACGTGTAGAAGAAGAAGGAGAGAAAATTGTATTTTTGCGAAAAATTGTTTTAGGTGAATCAGATAAAAGTTATGGTGTGCAAGTAGCAAGGTTGGCAGGATTGCCGAAAAGTGTTGTTAAACGCGCTCTTAATTTGATGGAACAGTTAGAAGAGACATCAATGGTCCGCCATTTGCCTATACATAATAGTATAGAAAAAAATCAAGATTTGCCTGCAGAAAAAAGTGAAAAACAAGTTCGTGCTGTAAATGATCATAGAAATGCTGACTCCCAGTTGTCAATGTTTCCAGAAGAGTCACTTATTCTTGATGAGTTATTTGATTTAAATTTAAATAAAATGACGCCCTTGCAGGCACTGATTTATCTGCATGAATTAATCGAAAGGTTAAAAAAATAGTACATGTAAACTACGTAGTAATAATTGTAACTCTTTAAAGTATTCCTGAAAAATGAAAATTGCAGTATATCCGACAAGTGCAAATCCTCCAACTTATGGTCATGCGGATATTTTATTAAGGACTGCCAAGCAGTTTGACCATGTTTTTTGGTCTGCAGCCATGAATACCGAAAAAAAATATATTTTTGATGCGGAGGTACGCAAGCGCATGATGAGGGAATACGTCCAGCACCATGACTTGAAAAATGTTACCGTTGATTCATTTACTGGATCAACCATTCGTTATGTTCAGAAACGAAAAGCAAAAACAATCGTAAAAGGTTTAAGAAGTTTGGATGATTTTCAAGGTGAATTTCAGCAGGCTGTAGGCAATAAGGGCATTGATCCTGAGATTGAAACATTTTGCCTGTTTGGTAAGCCAGATTTATTTGCTATAAATTCTACTCTTGTTCGTGAGTTGGCGTATCTGGGTGAGTCAATCGAAGCATATGTTTTACCTGCTGTGGCAGATATAGTTAAGAATGTTATCAAAAAAAATTCTAACTCATAGTTGGCAAAAGTTAGTAAAATGGAATTTAAAAAATTAAGAATAGATTATATTTTATTTGGAGGTCTAGGTTTTTTTTTGATGGTATCAGTTTGCACTGCTGATTTTCAAGATCCCACCGTTTTTAATCAGTTGTATCCCTCAAATGGAATAAGCAACTGGACTGGCTTGATAGGTGCTATAATTGGAGGTTCATTACTTGAGGTTTTTGGGCCATCTGCTTTTCTTCTTGCATGGTTATTTATTAGGGTCAATTTGCATTATCCTCGCAGGATATCAAGGTTTTCCGGAACTTATTACGCTTTTGTACTTGTGTTCTTAATTTCGATTTTTCATGAATTTTTCATAAATAACCATTTCGTAGATTCGGCTGAAATAAATTATTTTTGGCAAAATGGATATGCTGGCAAACTGGCATTGGGTTGGATTGAGTCATCCGCTTATCCAGTAATATATTTAGTAGGAGTAATTGGAATTTTTATTTTGTCTTTTTTGCGTATGATTGATGTACTTTCTCCATTGCCTTTTTTATCAGGATTTTTTTCCACATTTTACAATCTACTTTCTTTTATAGCTGGAAAAATCAGCCATCCTAAAGCTGCAGAGGTTACTCCCTCAAGACAATTTACTGATCTTAAAAATAATTTACACATTGAATAATCTCCTGCTTCTTAAGTATAATTTTCAAACAGGAAAACATTAAATAATATTTAATCCATAGGTCAGAATATTGATAATTTTAACAAATTAGAAAATACTTGAATCACTTTATTTTTTTAAATTACTAAGTTCATGTGCATAAATTTAAAATATTGAGTTATTCAATTAACTATGAAGATAAAAATATTTATCTTTGTTTTTTGCTACTACGAACCACGCTCTGTAGTTCTGGCAACGGAATAAAAAAAATTGTGGGTTAGACTCAGAACCTTTCTCTGGAAAAAGAGGAGATTTTTAGGTAACAGCTGACGGGGAGAAAGTTTTTTCCAAACAGATTTTGTCTAGTTTCCCTGAGCCTTGTGAGGTTTCAAAAAATGTCAAAAAATGAGTCTAGTTATTAAGATCCCCCTCCTGAGGTACATTATGTCCCAATTAACGATCAACGTACCATGACCTAAACTCAAAAAATATAATATTTTAGTTTTATTGAGGAATTTATTAGGTTTGATTATTGATAGTTATAAATAAATAACCAAATATATTTTCTGGGGCAAGGTAAATTTTTAGAAATCGGCTTTGAGTGCCGCACGAATTTCCCTTTTCAAGTCTTTATTGCGCTGTTTTGCTGCAGCTTCACGCTTGAGACGTTTCGCCAGAGATGGTTTACAGTGGAATTTCCTTTTTTTAATCTCCTTAAAAAGTCCCTCTCTGATTAGAGTACGTTTCAGCTGCATCATCGACCTTCCGACATTGCCGTCTCGTACCTCAACTTTTATTGGCATGCAAAACCTGTTTGATTTAAAGAATTTTAATTTTGTAACAGATCATCTTATCAAACAAATTTATTAATTGCAACATTTTACGTATTATTAAGTTTTTTCTTCCGGTATAGGGAGAGCTGCCCTTTTTTTAAGTTCAAGCAATTCTATTTCCATATCAGACGATTCATGCTCTAACTCTTTAAATTTTTTTTCTAAGCTTTCCTGATCAGATTCCATGCTGATTTCTTGGTATGCTTCTGCCCGAGCCTGCAGGGTTTCAACTTTTTCTTCTGCTCGCTCAATAGTGTCCATTACACCGGATGTATCCCCAAGATCTTCAATAGTTTTATAAATTTTTTCCTGAGCTTCAGCCTGTTTTTGCTTTACCGATAGAATTCCCTGCTTTCTTTTGATTTCATCAATTTTGTCTTCCATTGTCTGGAAACTCTCCTTGAGAGAATCAGCGTTGTTTCGATGCATTTCTAATTGTTTTTCGAAATCTAAGGCCCTTCGAAGATGTTCATTTTTTCGCGTTAGTGCCTCCTTTGCTAAATCATCTTTATCATTTTGTACAGCAAGAATTGCTTTCTGCTCCCATTTTTCCGCTTTTTGATGTTCTTTTTCCGTATCACGCTCAACACGTTTTTGTAAAGCTAGAGCCTCAGTCATTTGCTCTTTCGCTTTTTTTTTCTGTTCCTCAAGATCAGAAATCATTTGTTTGATCATTTTTTCTGGATCTTCTGCTTTGTCAAGCAGATCGCTGGTAGTAGCACGAAACAGGTTAAATATACGTGTCAGTATTCCCATAACCGTTTTGGAAAAATAGGTTTAGAAAAGTTGTTTTCGTTTGTTTGATGGTAAGATATTCAATGCTTCCCTATATTTTGCGACAGTTCTTCGCGCAACTTTAATTCCACTTTGACGCTCAAGAACGTCTGCAATCTGTAAGTCTGTGTAAGGTGATTTTAAATCTTCTTTCTGCACCATCTGCAGTATCATATCTTTTATTCGTTTAGATGAGACTGCTTCTCCTCGTGCCTGATCAATTCCGCTGGTGAAAAAATATTTCAATTCGAAAATTCCCTGTGGAGTGTGGACATATTTGTTTGTAGTGATCCTGCTTACAGTTGACTCATGAACGTCTATATCTTCTGCAACGTCTTTGAGCACAAGAGGACGCAAATAATGAATCCCTTTATCGAAGAATTTTTTCTGGAAACGCAAAATGCTTTTTGTAACACGATAGATAGTTTTCTGCCTCTGTTCTATGCTTTTTAGAAGCCATTGGCCTGCCTTAACTTTTTCCATTATATAGTCTTTTGTAAGACTGCCGTCATCTTCCATAGAATTACTTAAATCCTTATAGTAATTGCTGATACGTAGTCGTGGCATGCCCACGGAATTTAATGCCACCTTGTATTCGTTGTCCTTCTGATATATGTAAACATCTGGAATTATGTAATGATGGGAAGGATTCGAAATAAATTCCCTACCTGGTTTCGGCTCAAGTGACATAATCAGTCGATATGAATCAATAACCTGTTCAATGTCCTGCTTTTGTCTACGTGCGATTTTTTTGAGATCCTTCGATTCCAGAAATTGCATATCATTTTTTACAATTCGGGAACTTAAGTTGTCACTCTCACCAAGCATTCCCAGTTGAATTAAAAGTGATTCCTGTAAGCTTCGTGCACCAACTCCATTGGGATTAAACTGCTGGATTTTGTTCAATACTGATTCTACGAATGCACAAGCAGGAGGTAGAATTTCAGGTTTTTCTGTTTCTTCATCTATAAGCGTGCCGTCTTCGTTTAAATTAGGATCATTATCCTGGCGATTTTTTTTCTTATATGAGGTTTTACTCGACTGAAATTTAAGTTTACACAAATCTGCATCAACTTCTGGGAGTTCAGGTAGTTCTCCTTTTTTATTTTTTTTAACTATCCTGTTGTACAAATCCTGCTGAGATTCTAGGAGTTCGTTGATACTTGTTACAAGGAATCCGTCGTCATCAATATTTCCTATCAGATGGGCACCAACCTCATATTCAAGGGGAGTTAGTTTCAGCATATCTAACTGCCACATTAGGTGATCTGCAAGGGATTCAGTTTGTGCAGCTGTTATGTCAATTGAAGGGCTGTCCTCGTCATCAGTGTTAATGTTGTAACGGCGCTCATTATAGCCTCCGAATTGTTCTATCTGTTCAATATATTGCTGCCAGTCAATTTCGTCTTGAACTGAATCCTCCTGCTCACTCTCACGAGCAGTTTCGAATTCCTCTGTATCGGAGACCACTTCAGGTGTTTCCTCAGTCTCAGGAGATTCCTGAGGTTCTTCATTTTTGTTGGGGAAAGTATCCATATCCATACCTTCCTCAAGAACAGGATTTTCAATTAAAGTCTGTTCGATTAATTCCTCTAATTCTGCACGAGACAGTTGAAGCAGTTTTATAGCCTGTTGCAGTTGCGGAGTCATAATGAGTTGTTGGCTCATTTTCATCTGCATTTTCATCTGCATTGCCATAAATCCTCTTTGTTTAGGTTAAGCTTTTACAAGTTTTTAATTATACGGTATGGTAAAAATTAATTGAATTAACAATCGTCCTACTAGTTTTGCTCCAAGTTGAAAAAAAGTCAAACCTACATAGAGAATGTTTTTCCAAGGTATACTTTCCTTGCCTGATCATTCTCCACTAATTCATCCGGAGTTCCATCAATCAGAAGTTCACCTTCATTCATAATATATCCATAATCTATTATTCCGAATGTCTCTCGTACGTTATGATCCGTGATTAACACACCAATATTTCTCTCTGCAAGCTGTTGAATAATTGTTTGAATATCTGCAACTGCAATGGGGTCAACTCCTGCAAAGGGTTCATCCAAGAGCATGATTGAAGGTTCAAGAACAAGCGCTCGGGCTATTTCAGCTCTTCTGCTTTCCCCGCCAGAGAGTGCGTATCCTTTTATTTTCCTTACATGTTGAATACCAAGTTCAGATAACAGCGAATCAAGACGTTCTTTTTTTTCATTACGGCTTAAAGGAAGCATTTCCAGAACAGCAATAAGGTTTTCCTCTACTGTAAGCTTCCGGAAAATTGAACGTTCTTGGGAAAGATATCCCAGTCCTGCTTTAGCTCTCTTGTGCATGGGGAATCCGGTAATATTCTGGCCGTTTAGCTTGATAGAGCCCTCGTCAGGAAGAAGAACGCCAACTATCATATAAAATGCAGTAGTTTTTCCTGCACCGTTTGGACCTAGTAGACCAACGACTTGGCCTTGGGAGACTTGGAGTGAAATTCCTTTTACGGCATGTCTTCCCTGATAAGATTTTTTCAGATTGTTAGCCTCAAGTTTACTCTCCATCAATTCATATCTCCGTACAAATCTACATTGACAAAATTCATAATTTTATTTACAATCTGGGCATTCTAAACCAAACCAATTGTAACAGAACAGGATAGATATGCCAATCTATGAATACCTGTGTGCAAGTTGTGGGTTCCAATTTGAAGAAGTGCAGAAGTTCAATGATCCGCCACTTGAAGAATGTCCTAATTGTGGGAAAAAAAGTGCAAGTCGCCAAGTTTCTATGAGTTCATTTCACCTCAAAGGAGGAGGATGGTATAAAGATGGTTATTCAGGCAAAAGCACTGAATCTGAAAAAACAGAAAAATCCGGTAAAGAAAAAACTGACGACTCAGACAAGAAATCATCAACCAAGGAAAAACAGTCTTCTTCCGAAAAATCAGGAACGACTGCAAAAAAAGAATCAACTCCCAGCAAGAAATCCGAATCTACTGGCAAAGAAAAAGCCGCCTGAAGTTTCTCGCTGTTACTTTTAAAAATTCCATTTAACTTCATGCAAATTATTTTCAGACAAACTCTAATATTGGTCTGGAAAGATGTGCTGATTGATTTGCAGCGCAAGGACAACTTACTGTCCATGTTCTTGTTCTCAGTACTTGCTCTGCTGGTTTTCCAATTTGCCATGGGCAATGAGCCAGAAATGTTTCTGACTGCACTACCGGGGGTAATCTGGATAGTTACTTTGATGAGTGGTGTTTTGGGGCTTGGTAAATCTTTCGTACAGGAAATGGAATCAGGTTGCATGGGAGCTTTGTTGATAGCACCTGTAGACCGCAGTGTTTTGTTTTTAGGCAAAATGCTAGCAAATACCATTTTTTTGTTGATCACACAACTTCTGTTTGTTCCACTGTGCTTGTTTATATTTGAAATTTATGTCCTGAGTTGGACTGGTCTGTTATTAGTTTTACTTTTTGGTACTATCGGTTTTAGTTCATTAGGTACCTTACTGACCGTATTGACCTCAACTGTTCGTGGCAAAGAAATTTTGCTGCCAATTCTTATTTTCCCCCTAATGGTTCCAAGCCTTTTATGTGTTGTCCGCCTGATGGAAAATTTATTTTTTGGATTACACCAGCAAGAAGTATGGTCATGGTGGAAATTGCTTGCTGGATTTGACATAGTTATTTTTAGTCTTACTGTTCTTGGATTTGAATTTGTAGTTGAAGAATAAAAGTGGCCCTTTAAAACTCTTGAAAATTTTATATGCAAAGTTAGAATTATATCTCTTAATTAATTGCTTTTTGGGGCGTAGCCAAGTGGTAAGGCAACGGGTTTTGATCCCGTGATTCGCAGGTTCGATCCCTGCCGCCCCAGCCAGTTATTTAAGTCCATCTGCTTCATTTTTCCTCAAAATTTAATGCACAGGGAATATCGGTTCCCCTTAGAATGGCTGAAATTTCCCAATTAAAATATATTCAATGGCGCCCCATAGGTGTCTGTGACTCAGGCTCAGGCAAAGAGCGCAAGGCCATGATGTTTTCTAGGTCAGATCTTGTAATGGTGACAGCACCTGATATAAACAGAGGTAACTGGCGCCAAAATCAGGAAGTAATGAAGTTGATTGCACGATATGCTAGTGAGGTTTCAAAACTTTCTACATTAACGGAGGGTATGTCTTCACCAGAAATTTCGGAAATAAAATTGGTTGGAGCAGTCCTCGAACTGGATCAGACTCCAATATTAAATGAGGAATCATCAGCTGGGAGGGTACAGTTTTTCCAGGTTAGTTTCAGGGAAGGCAAACAAAAAAATACAACAAATTTTAACTGGAAAAAGTGGTTAAAGTTGTTATTGATAGCTACGGGATCGATTTTTACGGTACTATTGATTTACCAGGCGATTATAAAGTTTCCCAAATTAACTGAACATGATACAAAAAGAAATGAATCCTGTAGTTCAAATAGGAAAAACTCCGCATATGCTGAAGAAATAAAATCTATTCATATATCACTTCTAATGGACTTGTCACAACTTCCAGAATGGTCAACTTTCAGAGAGGCACGTGTACAATGTGCCCTGGGAAAATCAAAACTTATTAAACAGGAAAAGAGATTGCTTAAGTGTTATTTAACAGTTCGGAACAGAATTAATGACCTTCCTAAAGCTGCAATGCCTGAACTTTTAAAAATCGAATCCTGCGTTCAGGTTCTTTGCAGCCGAGATCTTCCGCATTTATCTTCTCTCTGCAGGCGTTTGTGAAAATTATGTAATATGTTTATGTTGACAGAAAAAAAAACCAAGGTTAGAATTTTTCCAGCTACTTTGGTGGATAATTGTTAATAAAACCGGTAAATTAAATTATGCAGCATATTTGAAAAAAATTTTGTTTAATTTACATTATGATCGACAAAAAACATATTGGACATGAATTCACTCCTGTGACCTTGCCTGTAGAAGAGGGACGACTTAAATTCTTAGCAAAGACTCTCGGAATAACTCAGGGAATCTATACTGATCCTGATTCAGCAGCAGTTGCAGGACTCCCCGGACTACTGGCTCCTCCAACATACCCTTTTGTGCTGGAAATAGAAGCTCTGGAATTAGTTGAATTGGTTAATTTGCTGGGGGAGAATCTGGGTAAATTATTGCACGGAGAAGAAAATTTTACTTACCATCGGCCAATATATGCAGGTGATGAAATAACGGTGTGTAAAAAAATAACTGATATTATTGATAAAAAAGAAGGGACTTTACAGTTTGTTATTTCTCACACAGAGTTCACCAATCAGGATGGAGAAAAAGTAGCAGAAACTATCACAAATTACGTTTTTAGGCATTAAAAGACAGAAAAAATAATTCTTAAATCATCAAAGCAATATGACACTTCCAACATTTGAATCACTGAAAGAAGGAGATGAAATTCCAGCTTTAAAAATTCCGCCGATTTCACGTCAGACTCTCGCACTTTATTGTGGGGCCTCTGGAGACCATAATCCTATTCATGTAGATCTCGATTATGCAAAATCGGCAGGACTTAATGATGTGATTGCGCATGGTATGCTTTCAGCTGGCTATCTTGCGAGAATGCTTACAGAGTGGGTCCCTCAATCCGCTATCAGGAGCATAAATAATCGTTTTACTGCCATGACTCATATTGGAGACAGTATAACCTGTAAAGGAAAAGTCGTAGAAAAATTTAAAAAGGGAAATGAAAAACTGGTCCGACTTGAAATGGAAGCTCATACCCCTGAAACTCAGACAATAATTGCTGAGGCAGTGATAGCATTAGAATAGAATGCATGCACCCCTTTCAACATTAAAAATTCTAGATTTTTCCACTCTGCTCCCAGGACCATTTGCTTCAAAAACTCTTGCTGATTTAGGTGCAGATGTTTTAAGAGTAGAGACCTCTTCGCGACCTGACATCACTAGAATTATGCCTGAGAATTTAAAGGGGGGCCTTAATGCTCATGCTTCCCTGAACCGCTCAAAACATTCCATAGGGTTAAACCTAAAACACCCAGAAGCAGTCAAAATTGTAAATCAGCTGGTCAAAAAATATGATATTGTTCTAGAGCAATTCCGTCCTGGTGTCATGAAGAGGCTCGGCCTAGATTATGAACAACTGCGTATACAAAATCCATCACTTATATTTTGCTCTCTTACTGGTTACGGTCAGACAGGAGGTTACAAATACCGTGCTGGGCATGACCTAAATTATTTGGCAATTTCAGGATTCAGCAACTATAGTCGCCGTAAAGATGAACTGCCTGTTCCGCTTGGAGTTCAGGTAGCTGATATGGCAGGGGGTTCATATCATGTGGTTATAGGAATTTTGTCTGCGGTAATTCACCGTCAGCTAACAGGTGAAGGACAAGCTATAGATATCAGTATGGTGGATGCTATGTTCAGCATGAATGTTTTTGAAGGATCAAACTGGCTGGCTGGCGGTGAAGGTGCAGAGCCTGAATCTACTTTTCTTAATGGAGGCACCTTATATGATTATTATCAGACAAAAGACGGACGCATAGTTTCTGTAAGCAGCTTGGAACCTCATTTTTTTGCCGCGTTAATAAATGCAATGGATCTTCCGAAAACATTATTGGAAATTTCACTTTCTGATCAAAAATCTCAAAAAAGGTTGAAGAAAATCCTTAAGAAACGTTTTTTGGAGCGTACATGGGTTGAGTGGGAAGTAGTGTTTTCTGATTGTGATGCCTGCGTTGAACTCGTTCTGGAATTCTCGGAAGCAATGGAACATCAGCATTTCAAAGATAGAGAAATGTTTGTAAATGTCCCTGATCTATCCGGGGCAACTCAAAGACAGATAGCATCACCCTTTAAGTTTTCATCTTGTAAAGCTGAATATCGTCATGTTGGTGTTGAAATAGGTGAGCAGACCGAAATGGTACTTAAAGGAATTGGATATTCTGTGAAGCAAATAAATGAACTAGCAAAAGCTGGAGTTTGTGAAGTTAAAAAATCCAATTAATTATGCTTAATTTGCAAAAAAAAATAATAAACTTTAGAGACATAAAGCTTTAATTGCATTTTCAAAGAGGAATGTAATAATTAAGAAAAATAGTATGAAGAAGACTTTGCTTCAAAAAAGTACTCGAACCTGAAGTCTTAAGAAAAGTAATTTGTCTGCCCACTGAAAATCTATATGACAATTTTAAATTAGACATTAAAAAATAAGATAATCCAGTTTCAGCGCCCATTGCAATTTCATCTTCATAAGACTTAATAATATCAGTTGCAGCAAATCGGGTTCTAGTAAATTGGATTCCTGCACCATAGTGTAAATAAAACTTCATGCTTATTTTTGGGTAAATTATATACCAAAAATTATTTTGAATTACTTCAAGTATTTGCCCCGTTTGTGTTTCATATGAAAGTGGCTCTTTAAGATCTATTATCGAAATTTGTCTTTCATATTCTAAAGCCTGTTCTTCCCAGAAATATCCCAGATTGGTCCCAATACCGTTTGCAGTTCCATCTGAATCAGAAGTGGTCACATCATCAGTAACTAAAAGACTTACTCTCCTGAATCCCACACCAAAATAAAACCCCTTTAATTCAGAAGAGCTGCCTGAGGAAAAAAAATCTGGTTCAGGTTTTGCGACACGTGACTCAAAGCCATCTTGACCTTGTCTACCCTCTGCAATTGACGAAGATTCTTCTGCAAGTATTTTTGTAGAAAAACAAAAAGAAATAGCCAGCAACAGCCAAATGCAAATGTATTTATTTATGTAATGGTAAATATTTTTTTTAAAAGATGGACCTAAAAATTTTTTTTCCATAAGCTACTCTAGGTTTGGTAGAATTTGCTCAGGAATATCAACTCCTCCCAAGTTGATGTATGCGTAAAGAGTCCTGTCGATGTATTCCTTTTCCCGCCCGCTACTTGTTGTTGTTTTATCTACATTTTCTGACAGAGCCAGCCTAATATTCCAGCAGTCAGGTTTGTATTCTAGGCTAAAAACACTAGATGTAAGACGACGTCTGAATGTGTAGCTGTCTGCATCCAGATTTACTGTACCAGAAACTCCAAAAGCTAATTTATCACTAGTAGCAAAATTGTTACTAAAACTAAAAGTGTTCGCAGCAGCAATGTCTTCACCGAAAGGAGTCTGGTATGCTTCTTCATTATTTCGGAAATGAACTGAAGCTTTGTTGTGTTTACTTACGCCGACGCTCATGTCAGCAGAATATTCGACCACCCGGCTTTTTTGGTGATGATAGCGGTTAAATATGCTGATGGAAAAATCTGTTCCAGGAGTTACTTCCAAGATGCTAAGTAGAGGTAAAAGAGGCTGACCCGGTTCGGTCTCATTACCTTTAACTGCAGGACCGATCGGGTGGAAATATGGATTTTTTTTTAAGTAGTCATAATGCTGAGTGAAGTTTAGGGTTGCTATAGAAGTACTTTTTCCTTCCCTAAACTGACCAAGGGTTTGCTTATTCTGTAGGGGGAAAACTCCTTTTTCTGCATAAGCAATAATACTGTCTTTTTGAATGGTAGTTAACTCTTTTCCAAACAAATTATCCAGCTGTCTATCAAATTTTTGCATTGACGCAAATTCCCTGTCTTTAATTAATTCCAATTTGCGAATCAGTGTAGTTTCCATTTGATCTCTTCGCATTCTGTCCAAAGCAAGGGAAGTTAATTTAACACTTCTTTCAAAGTAACGCCGTTTGGCTAGCAAAATGTTTTCTAGCCTGAGCGTGGCTAATCTCCTTACTGATACACCACCGCCGAAAGGTACTCCAGAATCAGATTGTTGCAGGACATCCTCAATGTAATTGTATTGAATACTTGGTGTCACCAAATGTTTGAATCTAGTGAAAGTTCCTGTTTCATTTTTAAATACCTTGGAAAAGATAGTGTTAAATTCTATTTCGCTATCTAAAATTTCAAATCCATATTCATCCTCACTTCCAGGTAAATTTGGATCACGAACTTTGTAGCGTGATAACTGCTTACCAATTTTAATACTCCCGTCAAAATGGTTAAAAAATGGGAAATTAAAATTAAGCCTAGGAGTTGCTGCGACTCCTTCTCCGTTGTATCCCTGAACCCTATAGTATCTTACAATTGATCCACTTATCTCTGGAGACAGTGACGCTCTACCTGAACGCCAGAATGTATCCCTGAATTGAAATGAAAGTGCAGGCAGGTGTTGAACCTGAGTTAGATCAATATTTCTGTTAAGTAGTGCTAATTCACTGAATACACGGGTTTGAGTAGCGGAAAGAGAAATAGATCCATTTGAAAACTGGCGATTGATGTTTGCGGTTAGTTTTTGTGCAGTATTTGGATCAGGGTTGTCTATAAGTTCATATTCTTTTTGAAACTGACTGTCACTATAGACCAGTGCAGATGCAATCAGTCTACTCTGTCCATCTACTTGCTGGTTGTGGTTGAATTCAAATTTAAAACGTTTGGGATTCAATTCAGAAGAATCAATCTCTTCTGCACTTAAGCTTCCAGATTCTATTTCAGGATCTCTTGGATCCCTTTCAAAAAATTCTTGGTATTTGAATTCTCCTCTCATGTCCTTGGTTAAAGCGTATTGGTAATCGAGACGCAATCCTGAACCACGTCTCTCCACCCAGTCATAAGTAATGGTTAAGTCCTGTTCAGGATCAATTGCCCAGAAATAAGGTATCCCTATGCGATATCCAATGTCCCATTTTCTCACACTGCTCCGGACTATAATGTATTCTGGAGGAAGGAATCCGGATTGACGGTGTTTAACTGTTGGCCAGGCAAGATAAGGAAAATAAAATATCGGAACATTACCGACTTTTAGGAAGGTACTTTGGGATGATGAAAAGTTCTGGGAATAGTAATTCACCTCCCTGCCTGTTATTTGCCATGCAGGTGTTTTAGGATCACAGGTGGTAAAAGTACAAGTCTGTGCTACAAATTGGTTTTTCCCAATTCTACGAACTTCTTTTGCTGTCATATAGGCATTATTTGAAGAATCAAAAATTATTGTATTCCGAAAAACACCTTTCCCGGTTTTTACATTAATTTCTAACTCGTCCATAACTGCAACAGTACTTCCTTCAGTCACCCTTACATAACCCGATGCAGTTAACATATGCTTTACCGGGTGATAAATGATTTCTGTGCTTTCCACAATAATTCCCTCCCATTCTACCTTTGCATTACGATAGAGATAAGTCCCAGTATCCGGATTATGGAAATATGCCTGAGTCTGAATAGAAAGTTTTGGGGTGTCAAGGTTGGTTTGAGAAATTGCACAAAAAGGAATTATATTCACTAAAACTAACATCCACAAAATTAAGCGGCAAACTGGTTTCATTAGAGACAAAAAAAGTTTGTTTAATCCAAGACTAGACGTCTTCGGGTGTTGGTTTGGTTTGGTATAAGTGAATAAAGATAACCAGTTCATATTTGGCTTAGAAAATCAAAACGCCAAAATTGGACGGCTCAAGATGGATGTATTTATGTGGGGTCGCAAAGTTCGAAGCTCCATTTTCTGAATTACGAAGCAAAATTGGTACTTTATCTGAAATAGGGCATCACATGCAAACTTATTGCATCTCCATACCATGTAAAAAAATCATATACATATTTACTGCTTACTTAATCAAATCGGTTAGATTTTTGCAAAATCATGTTATTCTGGGCAAAACAACTGAAATTTCTGTTTCAAAACTTTAAGAAATTGATGAAAATAATGAATTTTTGCAGAATTATAATTATAGCAAACTTAATTTTATTGATAATTCCGTTAGGGCAGAAACAATTATTAATAGCTCAAAGCAACTTATTAAAAACGGAGTCTATACGAAAAAAATTATATGACCGTATGGATGAGAAGAAGAATTCAAAAATACTTAGTAGAGTCAGTGAAAAAATGTTTTCAGGAATTTTTAGCAGGGTCACTGATTCGGAGAGTGTTTGGATTAGAATTGATAATCGCTCAAAATACAGGAAATGGACATTCAAACTTTCCAAGAAAAATCTAAACCTGCAACGCCAGGAGGTCCGGGTTTGGTTGAAAAATGTTTCACCAAAGCTCTCGGTAAGTCATGGGAAGGAATATAACGAATGGTTCCTGAAAAAATCAGCATATGAACTGCAGAAAATGTTCTATAACAGGCTGGTAAGGGTCGTTTATGATTATTCTGAAAAATTGTATCGGCTTGATGGAATACTCTGGTCAGGTGATACAAACATAAATATATGGTTAATACAGAATGGCTGGTCATTTTATATTTTGGAGGAGGAACCTCCTCCTGAGCACGATCAATTTCTTGCGGCAGAGAATGAAGCAAGGAAAAAACGGGTTGGACTCTGGAAAGAAGAATTACAAAAGAACTAAACACTTATTGAAACTAAAGTTTGTTTTCGTATTATTCAAACTTGTTTTTTTTCCAGCGGTACTTGCTGTCAATAATTTTTCCAGGTTCAGTTGCTGTTTCCAGAATTTTCAGACAATCAAGAAAAATCTGTTTTTGTTGGTTACGATTGAATACTTCACCCATGGCGTGACCAAAAGGGTATTTAAGGTAATATGTACGTGGAGGATTTACAGATTCGCTAACTTTTCGGGAAATTGAGATTCCCACTGTAGAAGTGCCTTGTCGTTCTACTTCACGCTGGACCAGACCGACCGTCTGGTTACAGATGCCTCAAGCAGGAACTAATAGGGCAATGTCAGCTTTTTGTTGTCTGATTTCTTTTGCGGCTTGAACTGAATTTTTTTGTATTAATGTTGTTAAGTGAGGTTCATCAATATGTCCCATAAAGCTGTAATGATTTTCGCAGGAAGGCCCTACCGCGCCTTCAGACTGAAGTTCACTTAAAATCTCAATGGGTAGAATCAGGTTTGGATCAAGATCCGCATCATGGTGGTCATAATATTTGTTCGTGATGATCAAATCGTTTAAATTGGCATCATTTGGGATTCTACGAAATGTACTATCACCATTAGGATCAGTCATATCAAATTTTTTATCGGCTTTCAAATGGATTCCTCCGGTTGAAATTAGTACTATTTTGCACTCCTCAAGCGGTTTTTCAAGTTTTGTCCAGGGGGTATTCTTAAATTCAAGTGCTTTATAGTTTCTGTCCCAGTAATTTTTTATTATAGGAATACTGAATAACTTAACCAAAAATTTGTTTATTAAAGTTTCTTTATGCATTTGAAAATTGAAGAATGAGAGAGCTTTCCATTAAAGATAATTTGGCCATTGTTCGGGAGCAGTTAAGCCTCGCAGCAACCAAGTCGGGTCGCTCTCCCGAAGAAATTAAACTTATTGCTGTCAGTAAAAAAAAACCTGTTGCAATGATTAATGAGGCTATATTAGCAAATCATACTGCATTTGGTGAAAATATGATTCAGGAGGCTATCAATAAAATTTCTAGATTTAACAATATTGATAACATTGAATGGCATATGATAGGGCACTTACAAAAAAACAAAGTAAAATTTTGTCCTGGAAACTTCCATTGGATTCATTCCATTGATTCTACTGAATTAGCCAAAAAATTAGAAGAACGTTGTGCTACAAAACAGCAAAAAATAAATGTGCTAATACAGGTTAATCTTTCTCAGGAAAAAAGCAAATTCGGAGTTCAGAAATTGAGTGAACTCTATAAACTTGCTGAAAAATTGCATGCAGGACATTGGATAAAATTAAGAGGGCTAATGACAATACCTGAACCAGATCTTGGAGAAGCTTCTACCCGCAAAATATTTGAGAAAGTTAGAATTTGGAAAGAACAGCTACGAGATGAGCTTGGTTCTCCGGAAATAAATGAGCTTTCAATGGGCATGACTGCTGATTTTAAATGGGCAATTCAGGAAGGTGCAACTATGATACGGCTTGGGTCTGCTATTTTCGGGCCGAGGTAAAATTTTTTATTTTAAAGGTTTTTTTCTCTTAGAAGTTCAATCAGTTTTTGTTTACTGAAATAGAATTCCCATCCCTGCTTTATCCTCTTCCATACAAGTAATGCTAATACCGCTGAAAAAAATGCAAGCAATGGAATTATAAACAAATGATTTTCAATAAAAAATATGATTATTTGATTTAAAAATATTCCCATATAAAAAGGTTTAGTCTTTTATTTTTTGTTATTTTCTGGTGGATCAGACCACATTCCACACTTTTGGATGAGTTCGATTAAACGGTCTACTGCGTGGTCTGAAGGAATGTTACGACTAACACATGTCCTCCCGTGAAATAGATTTATCTTGTCTGCTCCAGAGCCAACGTATCCAAAATCAGCATCTGCCATTTCACCCGGACCATTTACCACGCATCCCATGATTGCTATTTTCACGCCTTTTAGATGACTAGTACGGGACTTTATTTTGTCTGTCGTACTTGCCAAGTCAAAAAATGTCCTGCCGCAAGAAGGGCAGGAAATAAAATCTGTGTTATAAATGCGGGATCGCGTTGACTGTAAAATTGACTTGGCAACAGGAATTTCATTTTCAGAAGGTTCTGTAAGTGAAACCCTGATAGTGTCTCCCAGCCCCTCACAAAGTAGGGTGCCGATTCCAATTGCACTTTTTATCCGGCCATCAAGCTCATTTCCTGCTTCAGTAACACCCAAGTGCAGTGGATAATGCATATCTTCCTTATCCATTTTTTGTACAAGCTTACGATATGAGTCAATCATCACCATTGTATTTGAAGATTTCATCGATAATACTGTTTCTTCAAAATCATGTTTCCTCAGTATTCGCAAAAATTCCATAGCTGATTCAACCATACCTTCTGGATTATCGCCATAACGGTTCATCAAGCGGTCTGAAAGGGAGCCGTGGTTAGTACCAACCCTCAATGAATTTCCATATTTTTTCATGTTTTTAATCAACGGAATTAATTTCTGCTCAATTCTATCCAGTTCTTCCTGGTACTGATTTTCAGTGTACTCGCGGACTTCAAATTTTTTCCTGTCTGCATAATTACCCGGATTTATGCGTACTTTGTCTACAAATTCACACACATTTACAGCCAGACTAGGATTGAAATGTACATCTGCAACAATAGGTCTT
The DNA here is from genome assembly GCA_902562015.1 of uncultured SAR324 cluster bacterium. The sequence continues at coordinate 10,303 of CACERX010000007.1, read as the reverse complement.
TCAATGCCCCTATTCCTCATTTCCTCACGAATCAAAGGCACGCTATCAACTGACTTCTGATTTGGAACAGTTAAGCGTATGATTTCACAATCCACCGCGTCCAATCGTGTTATTTCTTCAACGCATGATTCAACATCTGTGGTATCACAAGTCAGCATTGACTGTATTCTTATCGGTTCATTACCACCAATCTTGATTGATCCTATAGAAACAATCTTGGTATGTCTTCTTAAAGGCAGCACCTTGTGTTTTTTATCTTTGGTTTGGTATTAAATTTATTTCTTTTCATCTAAAACAATGTATCTTTAGATGATTATTTCATAATCTGTCAAAAACTGATCCATGTCCTGGAAGAAACAAACGCTGATAAAATCTATTTGCATACTGGTCAGTCATGCCTGCAATGTAATCACAAATTATTCGTTTTTGTTCTTTCTCACTTTTTGCTGATTCCCATAAGGATTGAAAAGATTTTGGTAAAAGCATTTCAGGGTCAGATGATAATGCTTCAAAAATTGAAAGAACAATTTTACGACCCTTGAAGGTTGCTGCCTGAACTGTTTCCAACTGAATAACGTTGCGCCAAACTGTTTCCTTAAGTGATTTTAGAAAATTTTCCGGTTCTTGTGGCAGTACCGCATTCCACTGTAGAAGTGGTTCTTCGAATTTCTTATTTTGTTTTAATTCAACTGATGAAATAAGTCCATGCACAAGCGCTCCAACCGCTTGCTTACGACTGTGTCCAGAGTTCTCTGTTGAATTGAAAAGCTGATTCTCAATTTCTAAAAGATCATTATCAGTAGCCCATTTTTGATCCATTTTACCGACCACCGTATGCCAGTGCTCACGTGTTAGCAATCTTAAAACAATACCATCTTCAAAATCATGAACGCCGTAGGCAATATCATCAGCAAGATTCATCAAAGAAGTATCTAGAGCTTTGTTCAGAGAAGAACCATGATTAAATTCGGTTGGATATGTTTGCTCGCAAAATAGATCTCTATCAGCATCAGTAAGTGGAACTAAAACCCAATCCAATACTTTCTCTTCAGTATCAAGATAGCATTTTGGAGGTTGCCAACCCATTAGTGAAATTGATTCATTATATAGCCCATTTTCTTCCGGAAGTGTTTTTCGACAAAGTTTGGAGTAAGGAACAGGATATTTCAATATTCCTAGCATGCTACGTCTTGTTAAATCTAATCCATATTCAGGAGTATGTGATTCAAGAGAAGATAGAATCCGCAATGTTTGTCCGTTAGCTTCAAATCCTCCAAAACCAGACATTATATAATTCAGAGCAAGTTCACCACCATGACCGAAAGGGGGATGACCCAAATCATGGGCAAGTCCATTGGTTTCAATCTGTTCCAGAGGAGGTAGTAAGTCATTTAGATAAGGGTATCTTTTTGCAAGATTCAATACAATGCCACGCCCTATCTGGGCAACTTCCATTGAATGTGTAAGACGTGTACGATGAAAATCTCCTTCTAATACTCCCAGAATCTGAGTTTTTGCCTGCAGTCTCCTGAAGGCTGAAGAATGTATTACTCGTGCCCTGTCACGTTCAAATTCTTCACGATGATCGTTAATACGCTTTAATCCGCAAGGAGCTCGGCGTTCTTTCCACGGATTCATTCTAAGAAAATATTCTGTGAAATTTTTTAATAATTAATCTAATCTTTGCTTCAAAATTATGAAAAGAATTATAATTTATTGGATTATTTTTTTCACGTTAATTGATGAAAAAATAGTTTTTCATTTTTGCAAAAATAATATTATTTTTTGAATTATTAAACTCTAAATTCTTCAAATCACTTGAAATTTATATTAACTAAATTAAAATTAGGTTCGTATGATCATTAATTACAATTAATGCGTTAACTGTAAATAATTTGAAATAAGGAGCAACACGTTTGGGTGAAGATAAATTAGAAGTTGAAGGAACAGTAATCGAGTCTTCCAAAGGGATTTTTCGAGTGAAACTAGAAAATGAACATGTAGTTATAGGCCATTTATCTGGAAAGATGAAAATGTACAAAATCCGGGTACTTCCTGGAGATACAGTCACAATTGAACTTTCTCCATATGATCTAAATCGTGGCAGAATAGTGCGGCGAGAAAAGGTTGATGAATAATAGCACAGGGATATAAATATTACTATAGCAGTACCAATGACAGTTTGCTGTCTCCTGAAATCAACTTTTTTCTCGGTTTTTGTCGCTTGAACATTGATGAATATATTTAAACAGACTATCAATGACTGGACGGACAGCGTTTTAACAAAAGAATATAAGTACGAAGCCAAGGATACGTTAGAAATAACAGATTTGATTGAGCATCCTCCAAACCTTGAGCTTGGTGATTACGCACTCCCCTGTTTCAGCTTTTCCAAAACCCTTCGTCTTTCTCCAGCAGTAATTGCTTCAGAGCTAGCTGAAAAGCTTCAAAAGTATCTTTTGCCGAATACCCCCTTCATCCAAATCCAGGCAAGGGGTCCTTATCTGAACTTCACAGTTTCTTCATTTGCTTTGGCGGAAGTAGTCCTGCCAGACATTTTCCATGGTAATTATTTCAAGAAGCCTTCAACTATGAAACGTGAGAGGGTTATGATTGAATATTCTCAACCGAATACTCACAAAGGCTTCCATGTAGGTCATTTGCGAAATGTAGCTCTTGGTGATAGCCTTTGCCGAATTTACCTTTACAATGGTTATGATGTTGTAGGCGCAAACTATATAGGGGATATTGGTTCCCATATAGCTAAATGTTTATGGTATTTGAAGAACCATAACAAAGAAGACCCACCTGAAAATTTTCTCGGAGAATGGTTAGGGGAGATTTATACAAAAGCAGTTAGAAAGCTTGAGTCCACGAATGGTCAGGAAAAAATCAGTTTTCAGGAAGAATTGAGTCAACTGCTACAAAAAATTGATGAAAAGGATGAGGAAATTTTTCATGAATGGGAAACTACTCGTGAGTGGTCAATGAAAGATTTTCATGAAATCTATGATTGGCTTGATGTAAAATTTGATCATTTCTTTTATGAATCTGAGGTGGATGAAGAAGGTAGACAAATTGTAATTGAAGGAGAAAAAAAAGGAATATTTAAGAAATCTGAAGGTGCAATTGGAATCGATCTTGAAGAAGAAGGACTCGGTTTTTTCATGCTTCTAAAGTCTGATGGTAATACACTTTATTCGACCAAAGATCTGGCACTCGCTCGGCAAAAATTTGACAATTTCGATATAAAGCGATCCATTTATGTTGTTGGGTCAGAGCAAACACTCCATTTTAAACAGGTTTTTGCTACACTTAAAAGAATGGGCTATAAGCAGGCGGAACAATGTATTCATTTGCCTTACGCTCTGGTGACATTGCCTGATGGTAAAATGAGTTCACGTGAGGGGAATGTAATTCTTTTCTCGAAATTGCGCAAAGAAATTGTTGAGAGCATACAGTCTATTCATCTTGAAGAACATTGGAAAGATTGGAGCAGAAAAGAACTGGATGATACTTCTCATAAAATTGCAGTTGCTGCAATCAAATACGGAATGCTTAACCAGGACTCAAACAAAAATATCGTTTTTTCTATGGAAGACTGGCTTGTTTCTGAAGGGGACACGGGTACATACCTAGTCTATGCATATGTTCGTATCCGAAGCATCGGTCGGAAAATTTCACGCGAAGTGAGTCCTGATGTTGATTTATCTCTTTTAAAACACCCCAATGAAAAAAAACTTTTGAGACAGATGCTGGATTTTAACGAAACCGTGTTTAATGCAGGAGAACAGTTTAAGCCTTCAATCCTGGCTAGGATGTTATTTGAATTCTCAAAAGATTTTAGCAGGGCCTACAACACATGTTCTGTAATACATGCAGAAACTGAACAACTTCAGTGCGCAAGGTTGTTGCTTTTTCATTGCGTTGCAGAAACTCTCCAGAAAGGGTTGCATCTTTTGGGAATAACTCCGCCTGAGCGAATGTAAAAATAGTGTTTCAGGCAAAATTTTTGAATTTAAACATAATTAATTTGATTCTAAATACAAAATTTAAGCGCTTCCAATCATTAAAAAGAGTACATGAAATTTACTTTTTTGCGTAATTCTATTTTGTTACTGTCTCTTTCTTACTATTTTGCACCTTTATTGTATGCTGACTTTTTTAAATGGGAGCTTCTGCTGTCTGAAAAAGGTTACGGAACTGAGAGTCTCAATATTCCGATTGTAGCTGAAGGAAAAATAGATTTAATTGAAGAGGTATTCAAGTGTAGCATGAGAGACTTCTGGACTAAAATTGAATCAGAATTACTTCTTGAAGGAAAGACTCTTGAATGCATACATGACAACAAAAAAAAAATTGTTAGTTTAATTTGCAGGGACAATAACAAAAACCGAAAATACAATAAAAACAAAGAATTATATCCATTTGCAAAAGATGGATTAAGACTTAAACCGGAATTAGGTTCTGATTCTCCATACCTTGAACTGCGTTGCTATTTTTAAATAAACTTTCTTCATAAAAGGATATTCAAAATTTTTTTGGCAGTATTAGAAGATCGTTCTGCGGCCTTGTTCAGAAATTTTGAGGAAAGTTTTTGGCTACTTGCACCTGCCATATCACTCAGGCAGCGTACTACAACTGCAGGGATTCCAAATTGTTCTGCAACCTGCGCTACAGCTGCGCTTTCCATATCAATTGCCTGTGCATTATATTTTTCAAACAATTCATTTTGCTTATCTCTGCATTGAAGAAACACATCTCCGGTTAGAAATTTTCCCATCCGGACATTCGGGAGTGAGGCCTTGATCTTGTCCTTTATTTTCGAGTTAAGACCGTATTCCAGAACATTTTTTGCTTTCCCAGTAGGGATGCTTCCCGGTCGAAATGGTAGCATTTCGCCATTTTTGAGTGTGCCATAATCATATTGAATCAAAGAGTCTGCTATGATTACTTCTCCAATTTCGACTCCCGGATCAATTCCTCCTGCAACTCCAGAAAATAATAAAAACTCACATTTAAATTTTTCTATTAGCAAAGTTGATACAACTGCTGCGTTAACTTTACCTAATCCACTTTGAACCAATATCAATTCATGTTTGTAGTGTGTGCCTTTGAAAAACTTTCGCTCACCAATCTTCTGAATTGGATTTTCGGAAAAGTTAAAATAACGTAACTCGTTTGGAATGGCACAAATAATTCCGATACGCATAAAAACATTTAGTCAAAATATTTTTTACAAACTGCAGGGGAATCCCTTTTTTTACACCATTCATAAAACTTTCCACTTCCTGAGGCACATGATATAGAGAAAAAAAACAAAATAAACAATCCGGTCCACATAACCAGATTATTCTGGTAAATTAATGTAAGACTATGCAACCTTTTTCGGGTATTTGGTTTTAATCCCATTTTGAACTGTTTTCATAAATCTCTAATATCAGCTTTGCAAAATCCTTTGTACCTCCATTAGGAAGAATTTGATGTAGCCTTTTCCCCAATTCACCAGGGTTACGGTCCTTTACAAATTTCCCCCACCAGTTTATACCCTCTGCCTCAAGTTGTTGTTGAGATACTAAGACCGCTGCTCTGTTTTGCTGAAGCAGCATGGCATTTTCTTCCTGATGAGTTCCCGGAAGCGGAACGAGAATTGAGTCTTTCTTTAGAAAAGCAAGTTCTCCGATAATTCCCATTCCTGCTCTTGTAAACACTATTTCGCTTTTTGCGAGTAAGTCTCCCATACCTTGATGCACTGACTTCAGTCTATAATAGTGCTGATGAGAAAACCCAGAAGATTCATGATCTAGGTTTTTTACCCATTCAGTTCCTGTTAGATGTACTACTTGAAAATTATTTAGCCAATGTTTAAGCAACGGCATAACAGCATTATTTAAACCTGAGGCACCCTGACCGCCACCGGTGATCAGTATCATTGGCATTTCAGGATCTAACCCAAATCTATCATTGGCACGGTCTGCATTTGCCTTGATGATTTCCTGACGCACTACAGGCCCTATATTTTTTTTTAATAAAATATTTGGGAAATCATTTGCCGTTTTTTCAAAGTAAGTAATGAGGGCATGGCTGACAGGAGCCATTAAGCGATTGGCCAGTCCCGGACGGACGTCCATTTGCAATATTACATGTGGAATTCTCAAAAGCCATGACATATAAGCTAAAGGCACACTTACAAAACTTCCAGCAGAAACAATGACATGAGGGCGAAAGCTCAACAATTTTACAAATCCATTTATGCCCCCTCCAATGATAAAAATTGGATCAATAAAATTACGCCAGCTCAAATAACGTCTTAATTTTCCTGAAGGAATACTTTCAAAAGTAATTCCCTCCTGTTCCACCATTTGTCTTTCAGGACCTTTTTTACTACCTAAAAAAAGAAATATTGAGTCTTTTCTTTGTTTGATTATTTCTTTTGCTAAAGCAAGTAGTGGTAAAGTAGGCCCGCCTGAACCGCCTCCAGTTAAGATAATTCTGACAGAATTTTTATTTATAAACATAGACTTTTTTGGAATCCATTATTTAATTAGTAACATTGCTCTAAGTTTTTGCAGGGTGCAAAATGAATGATATAAAAACTGACGAACATGGTTCCAAAAGATTCAAAGTTCTTTGGTATTAAAAGTAGTGCGAGTTTAAATATGAATTAATATTCATCGGATGTTTTTACCATTTTGTAAATCATACCTTCAAAAAGAAATTTATACTCTTTGATATCTGATTTATATCAGATTTAGATACACATCAGCTTTCTCGTATTTAAAAATAATCTTAAAATTTTTCATTTTCAGAATTCCCTGTCACTTATCTAAAATCTATGGCCTAGGTTTAAAAAAACCAGATACATATAATTAATGACCTTTTTTTCTGATAAAAATGTTTTAGGAATTAAACAAGGTTAATTGATGCTTTAGAAATTCTTAAAAGATTGCACCTTCTTTAATTCTGTTTGAAAAATTCTGTTTAAGCATACGGCGTCATTACTGAAAATCCATTCAATGTTTCTGTTAAGTTCTCTAAAAAGGCTGTTTTTTGAACTTGGATAGCCTACACCTATATTTTGTCCTGATTTAAGATGCTTCCTGATTACTTTCTTCCCAATAAGCATATAATGTCCGGCAAAGCCTGCATAATTCTTTTCAAGGGCAATTCTGCTTAGCTCATTAACATTAAATTCAGCTACCAGTATTTTTGCAGTGTTTTTCAAAAAATCTATATTTTCAAGCATTTGTGGATTAAGAGAAATCAAATGGAAATCCTTGGCAGGTTCCAAAACTGAAAACAGATTTTTAAGGATGAGGACTTGTTTTTCAGGATCTGGATACACTTCCTCTTTTATTTCAACCATTAAATGCAGCTTTTTACCATAGCGTATAAGAACCTCTTCTAAGGTAGGGACTAAGGGGCAAAGTTGTTTTAACTCATTTAGAGGTGTGTCTGAAACAAATTTTTTTATGCCATACAGTCTCTGTAAATCAGGATCATGTATGACGACAGGACATAAGTCTTTTGTCCAGCGAAAATCGAATTCAATGCCCCAGATTTCATTTGTTTCCATTACTTTATCAAAAGAAGCTATGGTATTTTCGAGAACTATCTTGTTGTCGTGTTGTCCTCGGTGAGAAATAATTTTACACTTTTCCAGTATTTCAAATGGAGGAATTTGATGTGGGATTAATGCAAAAATTAAGTCACAGATCTTTATTAAGGCGTTTGCGAGCCATAACGGCATATTCACAGATGTTTAAGGAATGTTGAATTAGCAAAAGATTGTCTATGAAAAATGATATATATTTTTTTTGCGTGTAATTAAACAGGTGCTTCTTCCCAGATTTTCTTAACAAATTTTAATGGTCTGAGTTTCTCAACTATTCTATGGAAGACAGGCCATGTAATTGATTCAGTTTCAATCCTAATATCAGCATCGTTATTCTGCCTAGCTGCAGTTTCAGAATTAATTATAGTCACGCCTGCATCTTTAATTATTTTTGTTATTTGAAATAAAATTCCGGCTCCGTCAATTACCTGTAGGTGAAGAATGTGTTGTTGAGTCAATTTCTCGGAGATGCTCCATGCAACTTCAACAGGAATTTTGCCGACTTGGACTTTGTTTTTTTTGTTAGAAGATTTTACGCAGTTTGAATGGTGTATTTCTATTTCCTTGTCTTCATGTACGAAACCTCTTATTTTGTCTCCAGGTATCGGGAAACAGCAATTTGCCATCCTAATCAGTGGATTTTGGACATCTTCAATCATGAAAATATTTTTTTCGCCACCAAAAAATTTTTGCCATAATTCATGGTTAATCATGCCCTTTAAGCGACCATTCTGATTAAAATCAAGCAGATTATGTTTGCGAAGAAATTTTTGCAGAGGCCTTTTTTGTAAGCCTATTTCTTGTAGAAATTTGTTTGCTGACAATTTTTCTTTTTTCAATGCTTCCTTTACCGGTTTGATGTTAAGCCATTTTTCAACATCTTTTTCTTCACCTTTTTCTCGTAATTTTTTCTCAAGAAGGAGCCTGCCTGAATTTCTTGCGCTTGCTACTTTTTGTTGTTCTAACGCACGCTTGATTTGAGAGCGGCTTTTTGCTGTTTTTACCTGGTCAAGCCAAGATTTTTTTGGATGAATCCCTGGATCTGTAATAATTTGCAGGGCCTCTCCTGTGAACAACTGTCTTTCTCGCGGGACCCTTTTTTTACTTGCACCAAATGATGTTGGGTTTATGAGAGCACCAATGCAGTGGTTGCCGAGGTCTGAGTGGATTCCATAAGCAAAGTCTAGGACTGTTGCACCTTTGGGGAACACGAGCATATCTCCTTTTGGGGAGTAAATCTGAACTTGGTCAGACTGAACGTATCCAAGGACTTCTGACATACGGACATCCTTATCACCTGCCATATGATCTAACTGGCTAAGGTACAGCTGGTAATAGTCAGCTATTTTAGCAGGATTACCTTGCCAATGTGCAATAATTCCAAACTGATTTTTCTTCAACATTTCATCAGAGACTATTTCTAATCGTGTTTGCTCTCCTTCAATCCTTATCTCAGTCTGCAAACCTTCGTAGCCATTCCATAGTGGGTTACTGATATAGTCTCTGATTTTAAGCGGTATAACATTATAATTTGTATGAATAATTCCCAGCGCCTTAAAGCATGCTATGCTGTTTTTGACAACAACCCTGAACCCTTCCAAAACATGATCAATTGGATCTTGTTCCTTAATTTGAGAAGAAGGATGTACAAAAAGTGGTTCTACCCTATTGTATTCTAAATTTTGATTTTCAAGTGTTTTATGTAAAGAATCTTGCATTGCATGAATTGATGAAATTCTTGCTTGTTTCAGTTCATCAATCTCTTTGAGAATTTTTTTGTATCTCTTTGGGTATAGAAGCTTGAAGCAAAGTTCAGTATGTTCTTGGCAGATCTGAGCCAGACCTAAACGCTCCGCTATAGGTACATAAACATTTAGTGTTTCAAGACTGATTCTCCTCTGTTTGTTTCGCGGCATAAATTCCATGTCCCTCATATTATCAAGCCTGTCAAATAGTTTTATTATCAGAGCACGAACATCCTGAGCCATTGTTTTCAGCATACGCTGATAAGTTGCCTCTATATTGTCTCCGACCTCAATTTTTGATCTCTCAGTTTTTTTGATTTTGGTGAGTCCTTTAACAATATTCGCGTACCATTCCCCATAACGTTTTTGGATATCCTTATGGGTAATTTTTGTGTCTTCAATGATGTCATGAAGGAGGGCTGCAACAACTGTAGGAGCATCCAGTCCGGCCCGGCAAATGTAATTTGCCACTCTAAGAGGATGAATAATTACAGGTTGACCTGACTTTCTTCTTTGATTTTGATGGTGCTTGATGATGTCAGCGATCGCCTGATCCAGCAGCTCTGAATCCCTGCTTGATCCGTATAATTGAACGTAACTGCGAATCTGTTTGTCTAACTTTGCAATTAGGTTCTTGTCGTCTTTGGATATTGCCTTTCCCATGGCGGATGTCATTTCCCCTTTTTGTAAAATAATATTATTGCGGATTAATTCTTCCACTTTGAGCATCACCACTGCAGTAGCGCAAAGCCGATTCTTCTCGGAGTGGTTTCCAGCCGACTTCAAAACGCTGCTCCCACAAAGTTTTTCTTATTTCCCGGAACAAATCAAAACTGTCAGGATCAACCCAGAAAAAAAAGTAGTTTTGTTCTGGAGGATATTTTTTCATCAATATCTGCATCAATCCCCCGTGACGGTAAAAATTATGCCACCAATCTCCTGC
>CACERX010000006.1 GCA_902562015.1 uncultured SAR324 cluster bacterium | reverse complement strand
GTAAATTGATAAACTTAACTTTACTTACATAATATCAATAATATAAAATATTTATTTGTGATTAAAATAAGTTGGCATAATCTTTGAGGATGATAAGGACTATTAGTTTTAATCTGCTAACAAACCACAAAAATTAACTCAAATGTAAATGTGTACCAGGAGTAATTCGTTTAAATTTATTTTTCCTCATAATCTTTTTACTCCCCTTAATTTAGAGTATTTTAGATATAGATAGTTATTAATCATCTTGATTTTTACTTATTACTAACACCAGATTCCTAGAAAATATTAAATACTATGAGTAGTACAGATCTAACACTTGACAAGACTGATATCAGTTTCACAATCAAAGAATGGCTTAAACTTGGAAAGCTGAACAATTCAGAAAAATTTGCTGAGTTTGATCAGGATACACTCGAAATGATGGTAGAGGAAGGGATACGTTTTGCTATAGAGGTGGTTTCTCCAACTCGTGCAGAAAGTGATCGTAATGGCTGCAGAATAGAAGATGGTAGGGTAAAAGTTTCAGAATGTTTACACAAACCTTATCAAAAGGCTTATGAATTGGGATGGGCTTCAACTTCTGATTCTCAAGAATATGGAGGTATGGGTGCTCCAGCAACTATTGGTTTAATAGTTAGTGAAGCAATAAACGGTGCAAACCTTGGATTAGGGATGTTTTTCGGACTCACTTCTGGTGCTGCAAAATTGATTGAAACATTTGGGTCAAAAATGTTGAAGGAAAAATACATAGCAAAAATGTATCAGGGACACTATACGGGAACTATGTGTTTGAGTGAGCCACATGCAGGTTCTGATGTAGGCGCAGGAATAACAAGCGCTGAATCAGTTGGTAATGGTGTATACAAAATAAAAGGGACTAAATGCTGGATTTCTTCTGGAGATAGTGACTTAGGTGAAAATGTAATTCATACTGTTTTGGCACGCGTCAAGGGAGCTCCAGATGGAACAAAAGGTTTGAGCTTGTTTGTAGTTCCATATTTCAGAGTAAACGATGACGGTTCATTAGGAGAGTGGAATGACGTAACGGTTGCATCAATTGAAAATAAAATGGGAATCCATTCAAGCCCAACTGCAGTTCTGAGTTTTGGAGAAAATGATGATTGTTTAGGATGGATTCTTGGCAGTGAAGGCGAAGGCATTGCTGCTATGTTTCAGATGATGAATACAGCACGAATTTTTACCGGATTAATTGGATTATCACTTGGTGGAGCTGCATATGAAAACGCAAAAACCTATGCACATGAGCGTGTTCAGGGTACAAACATTTCAAAAATCCGTGATTTAAATGCACAAAGAGTATCAATAATTGAACATCCAGCAGTTCGACTAAATCTGTTCAATATGAAGTCTAGGGTCGAAGCTATGCGCGCCCTTATTTATTATACTGCATTTGAATTCGATTTGGAGAGAATTGCTAAAACAGATGATGAAAAAGGACTACGGCAGAATATGATCGATATGCTTACACCTATGTGCAAAGGCTGGTGTACAGAGGTTGGTCTTGAAGTAGTTCAAACTGGTCTTCAGGTTTTAGGAGGTGTTGGTTATACCAAAGACTTTCCTCTTGAACAACTATACCGGGACGCAAGAATTTCTACAATTTATGAAGGTACAACCGATATTCAGGCACTGGATTTAATCGGCAGAAAAATTCTCCGCAACAATGGCGCTCTTTTTCAGCAACTTATGGGACATTACAGTGAATTAATAAATGAACACAAAGACCACGAAGAAATGGGGAGATTAATTAAAATTTTTGAAGGTTATTGTGAATCGCTTTATGAAACTTCAATGTCAACACAGGAAATTTTGAACGAAAGAGGTATGGAATCCATAGCACTTTATGCAACACCATTTTTGATGTTTATCTCTTCAGTAACAGCAGGCTGGCTTCTGTTGCAGCAAGCAATAGTAGCATCAGAAAAATTGTCAGTAATAAGATCAAAAGAAGGTATAGAAGACCTTGAAGATTCAGAATTTTTAACGAAAAATGAGAAAGCGCTTTTTTATTCAAACAAGCTAAAAACAACGCGTTACTTTTTAGAAGCTGTCATTCCTCAATACCATGCTTTGCTTGAGGGAGGGAAAAAACAGAACTTCGATGCACTTGAAATAACTTTTTAATCTATCTAACTTAATCTAATTAAATGGAATATAACGGCCAAGCACTGCAATGCATTACTGGGGAAAACAATATTGCTGAGCTTATATTTAACTCACAAGATGAATCTGTAAATAAGTTTGATAAAAACTCGCTTCAGGAACTCGATGAAGTAGTTAAGCTACTTGGAAGAGATAAATCTGTAAAAGGACTGCTTATTTCCAGCCGGAAAGACTCATTCATTGTAGGTGCAGATATTAATCAGTTTCTGGGAACTTTTCAGGAACCACTGGAAATTCTAGTTCAATGGGTAAAAGACGGCCAGCAGGTTTTTTCAAATCTAGAAAATTTAAATATTCCTAGTGTCTGCGCGATAAATGGATTTGCACTTGGAGGAGGATTTGAATTGTGCCTTGCATGTACTTATCGAGTAGCCTCATCGGAAGCTAAAGTCGGCTTACCCGAAGTTAAACTCGGGTTGCTACCAGGATTTGGAGGCACATCAAGACTGCCAAGACTCATAGGTGCTGATAATGCCATAGAATGGATAGCTGGAGGTAAGGATAACAATCCAGAAAATGCTCTCAATGTTGGTGCAATTGACTCAGTGGTTGAGCCCGAAATATTAAGGGATGCTTCTTTGGACCTGCTTGCTAGGGCAATTAGTGGTGAACTGAAATGGGAAACAAAACGTAAAGAAAAACATCAACCCTTGATGTTGAATGAAAACGAAGCAATGATGACATTTGAGACCGCACGTGCATTCATTGCTGGGAAAGCCGGTCCAAACTACCCTGCACCTTTAACTATTGTCGGTGTCATGCAGGCTGGTGCAAATCTCCCACTTGAAGGGGCACTGCAAATTGAGGCAGAAGGATTTGCGGAACTAGCAAAGTCTCCGGAAGCTACTTCATTAATAGGTTTATTTTTAGGTGATCAACTGCTAAAGAAAAAAGCAAAAATTTCAAAAAAAATAGCTAGACCAGTAAATCGCTCTGCGGTTCTTGGCGCTGGTATTATGGGCGGCGGGGTAGCTTATCAATCTGCATTCAAAGGTATCCCAATAGCCATGAAGGATATTACTCAATCTCAGCTGGATTTAGGTATGAAGGAGGCTGCTAAAATAATGCAAAAACGTGTTGACCGTGGGCAAATGGAATTAGAGAGAATGACTAATATTTTGACTGAAATTACTCCAACAATTTCATATGAAAATATTGCCAATGCAGACATAGTAGTCGAGGCAGTGGTAGAAAAAGAAAGTGTGAAAAAATCAGTACTGTCAGAAACTGAATCAATTATCAGTAAAAACGCGATCCTTGCTTCAAATACTTCCACAATTTCAATTACAAAACTGGCTAAAGGACTTAAACGACCGGAACAGTTTTGTGGAATGCACTTTTTTAATCCAGTACACAGAATGCCTCTTGTTGAGGTGATCCGTGGTGAAAAAAGTTCAGAGGAAACAATTGCTTCCACAGTTGCTTTTGCAACTGCAATGGGGAAAAGTCCTATTGTGGTAAATGACTGTCCGGGGTTTCTTGTAAATAGAGTATTGTTCCCCTATTTTGCAGGATTTACAGGCTTGGTGAGTGACGGAGTTGATTATGAGCATATTGATAAAGTAATGGAAAAATTCGGCTGGCCAATGGGTCCCGCATGTCTTCTTGACGTCGTAGGAATTGACACAGCTTTCCATGCTGGAAGTGTGATGGCTGAAGGGTACCCAGAACGATTGAGCAGTAGGAATCCTACAATTATATCTAAAATGTTTGAACAGAATTGGTTTGGCAAGAAAAACGAAAAAGGGTTTTATATTCATTCAAAAGACAAGAAGGGTAAGCCCAAAAAAGAGATCAACCCAGGAACTGGGAATTTTATCCGTGAATTGAACGTAAGCTCAGGCGATGATATCAGCGATGAAGATATCATTTACAGGATGATGCTTCCAATGTTGATGGAAAGTTCTCGCTGTTTGGAAGAAAATATAGTTGAGACTCCCATGGAAGTTGATATGGGACTGATTTACGGACTTGGGTTCCCGCCATTCCGCGGTGGAATTTTCCGTTGGGCTGATTCTGCAGGTTTGAATGAATTACTAAAGAGAACCGAAAAACTTAATTCTTTTGGAAAAATATATGAACCTACAGAACAAATAAGGGAGATGGCTAAGGACGGCCAGTTATTCCATCGGATCATGTGACTTGTATTTAATTGTTTTCAGATTGAAATAAAAAATATACTAAACTTAATTAACAAAATAATGAGGTATTATGCAAGAAGCTGTAATTATTGATGCTGTTCGTACACCAATGGGACGATCAAAAGGCGGTATGTTCAGGAATGTCCGTGCTGAAAATTTGTCTGCTGCACTGATCATTGAATTACTGGATCGATATCCTGAGCTTAATACGGATGAAGTAGAAGATGTAATCTGGGGTTGTGTAAATCAGACTAAGGAACAGGGTTTCAATATAGCCCGATTTGCTTCACTTTTAACACCGTTGCCTCATTCTTGTTCCGCTCAGACTGTCAATCGTTTGTGCGGATCATCAATGACTGCAGTTCATTCAGCCGCCATGTCCATAATGTGTGGAGTAGGGGAAGTTTTTATCTGCGGGGGAGTTGAACACATGGGGCATGTACCGATGGATCACGGACTGAATCCAAACCCAAGCACAAGCAAATTTTCAGCAAAAGCATCCGGAATGATGGGATTAACTGCCGAAATGCTTTCAATTATGCATAAAATTTCTCGTCAGGATCAGGATGAATTTGCTCTGCGATCACATAAGAATGCTTCACTTGCGACAAAATCCAAAAGATTTGAAAAGGAAATAGTGCCTATAGAGGGTCATGACGAATTGGGAAGATTACAGCTCTGCTCAGAAGATGAAGTTATTCGTCATGATGCAAATATGGAAGCTCTTGCGGCGCTCCCTCCTGTTTTCAATCCGGCCTCAGGAACAGTTACAGCAGGGAATTCTTCTGCAATTTCAGATGGAGCTTCGGCAGTTTTAATGATGTCTTTACAAAAATCAAAAGACCTTAACTTGAATCCTCTCGCAAAAATCAAATCGATGGCAACCGCAGGTGTTGACCCCGCTATTATGGGATACGGTCCTGTCCCTGCGGTCAGGAAGGCTCTGAAACGCAGCCAGCTAGAAATTGAAGATATTGATATAGTTGAGTTAAATGAGGCATTTGCTGCTCAGTCTTTGACAGTGCTTCGCGATCTTAAAATTGGTGATTTGATTGAAGAAAAAGTCAATCCTAATGGAGGGGCAATTTCTCTTGGTCACCCACTTGGTTGTTCAGGTACACGTATTCTTGGGACTCTACTGCATGAGATGAGGGAGAAGGATGCTGAACTTGGTGTTGCTACGATGTGCATCGGACTCGGACAGGGAGTTGCTACAGTTGTTGAACGTGTCTGAGGCAAAAATAATAAACGTCTAAGCCGTTCAAAGGATTACTTAAGGCAGGTAAACTATTTGAATTATTTAAATCTTTTCTGAACCTTCGATTAAATCAAAAAATCTTCAACAATTTTTTTAATAATTATTAAAACTCAAATGTCATCCTTACCTAAGACCATTCGCTGGGACGCCGGAGAATTATACTTCCTTGATCAAACAATGCTGCCTCAGAAAGTAGTGGAAGAAAAGCAGAAAACTGTGGAACAGGTCTGGGATTCTATTAGACAGCTCAAAGTAAGAGGCGCACCTGCAATTGGTGTAGCAGGAGCCTACGGTTTACTTTTAGGAATTAGAGATAAAACAGGACTAAATAAAAAAAGATTCAACGAGCTAATTAAAACAAAAGCAGAATATCTGGACAGTGCCCGACCAACAGCTGTCAATTTAAAATGGGCACTGGACCGGATGCTAGAATGCGCAAAATCATTTTCTGGTAAAGATTCCAAAGAATTATTTAAATTTATGGAGGAAGAAGCAATTCGCATTCATAATGAGGATGAACAGCTTTGCCTGGACATAGGTAAATTCGGTGTTTCACTGATTGAAAAAGACATGGGTTTAATGACACACTGTAATGCAGGTGCTCTGGCAACTACAGGTATTGGTACTGCGACTGCTCCAATGTATTTGGCTCACCGTGAAAAGATTAGATTTAGAGTTTACTCCAGTGAAACACGCCCCTTGCTTCAGGGAGCTCGTTTGACAAGCTGGGAGCTTAGACAGTCCGGTATTGACGTTACACTTCTAACAGACAATATGGCGGCTCATATAATGTCACAGGGACTGATTGATTTGGTTATAACAGGGACAGACCGCGTAGCTTCTAACGGGGATGTGGCTAATAAGATCGGGACTCATGGATTAGCTATCATTGCTAGACATTTTGAAATTCCTTTTTACGTTGCTTGTCCTTATTCCACTATTGATTTTAAGACAAGACAAGGTAAGGATATACTGATCGAACAAAGGGAAACAGAAGAAGTAACAAATTTTGGAATGCAGAGAACGGCACCTGAAAATATGAAAGCCCAAAATCCTGCTTTTGACGTAACTCCGAATGAGTTAGTAACTGGCCTTATTACAGACAAAGGAATTATAGGGCCTCCATACAAAGAAAATCTTCATAATAAGTACATTTAACTAATCTAAACGACTTTGATGAAAAACCTTTGGGATCATAAATTAGCTTCTAGGCTTAAAAAAAAACCCCTCCTACTGCGCGTTTATTCTTCACAACTATTGGGACTTGATTCAGAACTAGTGCTGCATGGCGGTGGCAATACTTCAGTAAAAATCAATGAAACAAACATTTTTGGAGAAGAAGAAGAGATCCTGTACGTGAAAGGGAGCGGTAGAAATTTAGCCACAATTGATACAGCAGACTTCACTCCTCTTCGCCTGGCACATATGAAGAAGCTGGTGGAACTTTTGGATATCAGCGACACGATGTTGGTACGTGAACAGCAGCTTGCCATGACCCATCCGGAAGCACCGCGCCCTTCTGTAGAATCTCTTCTACACGCTATAATTCCATTTAGCTGGATTGACCACACCCATGCTGATGCTGTAGTCACTTTAACAAATACACCTAAAGGTAAGAAACTAATTAAGAATATTTACGGTGACAGTTTTCTTATCATTCCTTATGTAATGCCAGGTTTCAAGCTGGCTCGAACGGTTTATGAAATTACTAAGAAGGTGGACTGGCAACAATACGAAGGAATGATTCTGCTGAATCATGGCATAATTTCATTTGGTACTGAAGCACATGAGAGTTATAAAAGAATGATCAATGCAGTTACGCTTGCAGAAAAATATTTAAAAAAATTTTCTTCCATGCCAAAAAATAATTTTAAGAAAACTGCGCCAGTATTAAAGCAGGAAACATTAAGAAAACTTGCACGTATCAGAAAAAAGGTCTCAATTATCCGAGGGAACGCTTCACTTGCGAGGTTAAATAACAATCCGGAAGCACGATTTTTTTCCAGTTTACCAAACGTAAAACAGATTTCTACTCGTGGTCCTATTACCTCAGATCATCTGATTCGTATCAAACCTTCTCCGGTCTATATTAAAAATAAAAATGTTGAAAAAGACATTGAAGACTTTGCATCCAAATATGTATCTTATTTTGATCGACACACAGACGGAAAACAAACACGACTGGACAGTTCGCCACGCTGGGGAGTCTGGTCTGAAGAAGGTATTTTATACTTCGGAAAAAGCCCTGATGAAACTGAAACTATCTCAGATATTGTCATGCATACTGTGCAAGCAATCCAGCAAGCAGAAAATATGAATTCCTTAAATTACCGAGGCTGGAAACCAATCTCTGAAGATCATATTTTTGAGGCAGAGTATTGGGAATTACAACAGGCAAAATTAAAAAAAGAATCCCAGCCTCCAGAATTTGAAGGTAAAATTGCTATTGTTACAGGTGCTGCCAGCGGAATAGGACTAGCTTGTGCTGAACATTTTAATCAATTAGGTGCGGCTGTAGTCGGACTTGATATAAATCCGGAAATAAATGACATTTTTTCGAAAAATACTAAATCCAACAGAACCCATATATTGGGTATTCAATGTGATGTTACGGTAAAACATTCTATTGCAAAGGCAGTGGCAAAAACTGTACAATACTTTGGTGGTATAGACATTCTTGTTTTGAATGCTGGGACTTTTCCTGCAGGACAGACCATCGAAGAACTTGAGGATGACACGTGGAGTAAAAGCCTGAAAACAAATTTAACTGCACCTCAGCAATTATTGCAGAAATGTGTTCCATTTTTGAAGGAAGGAATTGATCCGTCGGTTGTGTTTATAGCCTCAAGGAATGTCCCCGCTCCTGGACCGGGAGCATCTGCATACTCAGTCCCTAAAGCAGGACAAACTCAATTGGCAAGAATTGCGGCTCTTGAATTGGGTTGTTATGGTATAAGAGTAAACATTGTTCATCCGGACTGTGTCTATGATACAGGACTATGGACTTCAAATACTTTGGAAAGGTCAGCAAAGCGTTACGGATTAACCGTAGAAGAATACAAAAGCAGGAATATTCTGAAATCTGATGTTAAAACAATAGAAGTGGCACAGATGGTCTGTGCCTTGGCAGGACCAGTTTTCGCGAAAACAACAGGAGCCCAAATTCCTATAGACGGCGGCAATGACCGTGTCATTTAAAACCCTCATTTTAAATATGTAAAACATAATGGCTGATTTAGACGAATTAAAAGATACGAAAGAATACTACCTTGACATTCCACAGAAATCAGAGTCTTTTTTCCTAAAAGGTTTGAACGCGCTCGATTGGGGAATGCAGAACCGGTTGGCCCGAATTTTTAACCCAAAAACGGGTCGAACAGTAATGCTAGCCTTTGATCATGGTTATTTTCAAGGAGCAACCACAGGTCTGGAACGTATAGACGTAAAAATAATGCCTCTCGCTCCTTACGCAGACACACTTATGCTCACACGCGGGATTTTACGCAGTATCGTACCTCCTTCATTTTCTCAATCCATTGTGATGCGTGCTTCAGGCGGTACCAGTATGCTAAAAGAATTATCCAACGAGGAAATTGCTGTGGATATAGAGGATTCAATCCGTATGAATGTCTCAGCCATGGCTGTTCAGGTTTTTATAGGTGGTGAGTATGAAAAACAGTCTATTATCAATATGACCAGGCTTGTTGATCAGGGGAATCGTTACGGAATTCCAACTTTAGCTGTAACCGCAGTAGGCAAAGACATGGTACGTGATGCAAGATATTTCAGGCTTGCAACCCGAATATGTGCGGAATTAGGAGCTCATTATATCAAAACCTATTATATAGAAAATGATTTTGAAACTGTCACGGCAAGTTGTCCTGTGCCAATAGTTATTGCTGGAGGGAAAAAAATTCCTGAATTAAATGCTTTGAAAATGGCTTACAACGCAATCCAGCAGGGTGCCGCTGGTGTGGACATGGGAAGAAACATCTTTCAATCAGAAGCTCCAGTCGCCATGATAAAGGCTGTAAGGTCTGTTGTCCATGAAAATGAAAGTGCAGAAAAAGCTTTTGAACTTTACAATTCTCTTAAAGCTAATGGTTAACTTATATATACTTACAGTTTAAGCTGACAACTGGATGTAAGTTTTTCTAATTCCACTTAGTACTATGATTTTACAATTCAGAACTGTCAAAACATATTCTTAAATTATTTTAGCCTTTTACGTTCCTTCCAGCTCTCTTTTTGTCTTTCTTCTTTTTCTGCGGAATAACCATTGACCTGCGAGCCTGGCAATTCACATTTTCTGCCTTGACTTCCGGCAATGGCAAAACTTCTGGTAGTCCTGAAGAGCCCGGGTCTTTAATTTCAATATTTGCGCAGGCATAAAGCTCATTCAGATAATTATATAATAACATTCCACGTTTTTGTTTATATAGTCCATTGGAATATTCTGCTCTTTGTTCTTCTGAGAGATTTTGGCAATCCAATCCCGGTGGATATTCTTGTTTGTATATATAAAGCAGATGTTTGCCCATATTTGTTTCGACAATTTCGCTGATTTGTCCTGGCTGCAAAGTTTTAGTAACTTCACCAATTGCCTCAAGCAAATCTCCAGGCTTAAACACTCCGAGCTTACCTCCTGTTTGTTTTGCGTTTGAATCTGCTGAATAGGTCTTTGCCAGTTCCTCAAAGGGAACACCATTTTCGAAATCCTGCATAATTGTATCAACATGCTTGCTTATTACTTCTTCCGAACCCTTTAAAAGTATTTGTGCAAGCCCTATTTTTCTTTGATTTTGCATTTGTTGATAACAAAATTTTTCAATTTCCAATGAATTAATGTGAATTTTTGGGTCCACCTCTCTACTGATCACACGATGTTTTTTGAAATCCCTAACCAGTTGTTCTTTTAAATCCTCCTCAGAATATACATCAAGTAACTGTGGCTGTTCATCTGTAAGACTGTTCAAACGAGAATCAATTTCATTCTCCATCGGTACTATTTTTAAGGCATTTGCTCGGTCAAGCAGCAACATTTCCTGCATCAGTTGCATCATCAATTGCTTATTAAAATTAGTCTGAGTTTTTTCCTCTGGTGATTTTTGAGACATAATTGCCGACTTAACTTCCTGGGCCTCACTTCGCGTTAGCATCTGGCTGTTGACAATCAAATAAATTCGGTCTATCACGATAGTTTCCGCATGTACGTTAAAAATAGTTCCAAAAACAAGTCCACAAAAAACTAATAGATAACGTAAAATATAATTAAAGAGCATAGTCATATTTGAGAGTTGCAATTTTTTTGTAACGTAATTTTGTCGCAAGTTCATTTAGTCTCTTTATTGGAAGACGAGAAATTGTTCTCACACTGCTAACTGTCACTCTCTTAAACAACTGTCCATCCCAATAATATTCTGTCACCTTTGGATAAGTCTGCCAGCGATATGTTTCATAATTTTTGAAAATAATTTTTAAATTAATCCAACTTGCATCCGGCTTCCAGATCCTGTTGTGAACAACTGATAAATCATAGGTTTTTGGATTCAAAAGCGCATAGTGGCCAGACTCAAAATCTCCTATCCTTAAAAAAACATGATTATCTTGCCTTACGTGATAAGCTATTTCTTTTTTTAAAATTCCAACTTCCTGCAGCGCTTTGCTTCGAACTTCACTATATCTAGATCGAAAACGAAGATGCAGCGGCATAATGTCTTCTACTTCAAAAGTTCGATTATCATTGAGTGATACTGACATTAATCTTTCTTTAAATTCATAGTAAAAATGTAATAAATCTTCATTCATGCTGTAGGTTTCTACCACTAAAACTTCTCCATCTTTCCAATGAATCATCTGTTTATAACCTCTCGAAGGGATTAAAACAGGATGTTCTGGAATATCTTTTCCCTCAATTTTAGAAAAAGGATCAAATACCTGGACAATGGTCTCCATTTTTAAACGCTTCCAGCTCATACGAGATTCCATCTGGAACATTAAATCGTCCCAGCTTAGAGGATAATACGCGACGGCTGTATAAACAGGAATTAAGACATATAATGTAAAATAAATTATTGCAATTCTTGTCAAAAACAAATATACCCTTTTAATTAATTATGTAAAATGATACATTCAAGATTCACAGTTTTTAGCAAAATGCGCAATCCCGAACCAATCTGTTTTATCCATTTCATCTGATTTTTCTGAGGAAGCAATCTCAAGGCATTAAAAATTGTTTTCAAAATGGGATCAAAAATTAGATAATTGTATTTAATTTAATCATAAATTGTTTTAATTTTAATGAATTTCAATTATTCAAGTTAACAGCAAACATATATACTAATTTTTATTTCTTACTTAATTTACAACGATTTCCAAGTAATAATTAATTCTCCTCATAAATGACAGGGGCCAAAATGCTTAATAAAAACTTTGTAATTACAACTATACTGATCCTGACAATGCTTGTAAGCGGATGTACCGCAAAAAAGCAGGAACCAAAGCCGGAGGAATTTCTTACTCTAGCTGATTTGAGCGGGCGGATCTCTCTGAAGGAGGATTCACCTGGGGTCCGTGTAATCCGCATAAAATCAAAAGCTTTTATAAAGCGCAATGACATACGCGCAGCAAAAGCAAAGGCAATGGAAATAGCCAGTACTCAGGCTGTTGACGCAATGGTACGAGAATTGTTGCCTGATGAGGATTACAACAATAACTTTGAACAAATAGAAGAATATCTTTCAAAAAATGTTCAAAAATACATTGACAGCAGTGAAGTCAATGATGAGAAAAAGATCTTTGGCGGTAAATATTACGGTCTAGATACAGCTCACAAGGTGAATCGCCAGAAAGTCCTGGTTGCTCTACAGAAAGACCTTAAGCTTATAAACAACAGTGCCAGTACATTGGTGCCTGTAATTACCAGCAGAAAAAATATTGATCTCAGTGGTTCCGGTTTTACCTTCAGGGATTTAGAAGATGCGATGATGAATCAAATTCAAACTGACTTGAATCAGCGTGGATTACGTGCAATGGATTTTAGGAACGCTGTAACATCTATGCAGACAGATGAAAAAGTAAAAAAGGAGTTTGCTAAAATTTCCAAGGAACAATTCATGGCTATTGTTTCTGGAAGTCCTGCTGACAAAGCATTGCTTGCCACTCAAGTCCAGGATGCGGAACAGTTTTACACTACCGGTTTAAGTCTGCTAAAAAAGATGGCTAAAGTTGTGGTTGAAGTAAATATCATGTCCGTTAGTGGAAATATCAAGGGTGACCTTGCACTCTCAATGAATGTAACAGCCAAGAATGTCTCTACAGGACGAGGAGGTGCATTTGCTAATACGGTAATTAATGCTGCGAGACGTGGGGGACCAAATGTGATTACTTCAGCAATGATTGCTGGTCTTGTAAACGACACTTATGATGAAATGCAGAAAGAATTTATCCCCCAAGTAATCAAAGAAATGTCTACAATTTCAATCAGTGGCAGACGTCTGATTGCCTTTGAACTAGTACTAAAGGATTTTAAAAGCAAGGAGGTTCGCAGGCTCAGAACCAAACTGAAGCAAATTCAAGATGATGAATTCCGCTACATAAGCTTTGACAATTCTTTACCTACAATTGTGACGATCGTTGTGCGACACGCAGGAAAAGTGGAGGATCTTGGAGACAAAATTATGGAAGTACTAGATTCTGAAGGAATCAACGCGAAGGAACCGATTGTTGCTCCAGATTTAACGGACCTTGTTTTTGCAAGAATTCCTGATGAAGAATAATAATGTTATTTTATAATTTTTTTTAAAAATAATTTAATATTTACTAATATAATAAGGGGAATCTTATGCCTGTAATCAGAAAAAATATCGTCTGGATAATTTTAATTACATTTTTTGCCGTGGGATGCTCCAGCATTGAAAAAGCTGAATCGCTTAACCGTCAAGGTGAAAAACAGGAAGCACTCGAAATGGCTATTTCCTTGCTGGATGATGATAGTCCAAAAGTGCGACTTAGAGCTGTAAAGCTAGTTGGATCAATTGGAGGTCCGCAAGCAGGTCCTGCGCTACATGAACGTATTATTGAAACTGATGCACGTGTTCTGCGTGAAGTAGTACGGAATTTGGGTAAGGTCAAATATGAACCTGCCATTGAGGATCTTGCTGATATGGCGACAACATCCAATTCGGATATGTTAAGGGCACTGGGAGATGCCTTTAGAGAGTATGGTAAGTCAGCAATAGATTTGATTGTGTCAAGATATGATTCATCAAGCCAAAGTGGAATTCGTGCCGCTTATAAGGAATTGCTAATTTCTATCGGTCCTGAAATTGCTGATTCTATTGGCAAACTTTTAAAGGGACGTTCTTTTTTTGAAAATCGCGATACATTTGAAATACTCCGCCAAATCAAAAATCCCCGTGTTGCCACGCTGATGATACCTTATCTTTCTGATGAAGAAGTTGCAGAACAGGTTGTTGAAGCTATAAGAAATCTAGGAAGAAACGCTATAGAGGCAACTATAACTGCACTCCAGAAACAAAAAAAATCTGGAGAATTACTTGTTACTGAGAGACTAATCCGAATTCTGGGACTGCTAAAAGCAAAGCAGGGAATCGAAATGCTAGAAAGCTACAGCCAGCATGACAGCGGACGTATTCGCAATGCTGTTGAACAGTCGCTTTTTCAAATCCGAGGATTCTGATTAGCAACAGTTTTCTTTCATTAATTTATGAAAAACTAAGCTCTTATTAAAAAAGCAGGTTAGATTCGATCCATAAATTATTGCATCCCTTACTAACAGGAGAGTAGTATCTTCTGTGCAATTCAAAATGAAAATACTTATTGCCGGTTTTCAACATGAAACGAATACCTTTGCTCCATCAAAAGCAGAGTGGGATGACTTCGTACAGGGTGGAGGAATGCCGTGCATGGCCCACGGTAATGACATACTTGATCTAAAGGGCATCAACATTCCTGTTGGTGGTTTTCTTGACGCAATGCACGGAAGTCCTCATCAGATTTTTCCTGTAATCTGGGCTGCGGCAAGTCCCTCAGCTCATGTTACTGAAGATGCTTTCGAACGCATAGCAGGAAAGATTCTTGAAGCTACATCAGAAATTCAACCAGACGCAGTATATCTTGATATACATGGTGCAATGGTAGCGGATCATGTTGATGATGGTGAGGGTGAACTTTTAAAGCGAATTCGTACCATAGTTGGTAAAGGTGTTCCCATAGTTTGTAGTCTTGATCTTCATGCAAACGTAACCCAGCTAATGCTTGAGAAGGCTGATATATTGGTAGCATACAGAACTTATCCACATGTGGACATGGCTGAAACAGGGGAGCGTGCTGCTTTTTTGCTTAAGTATTTCATGGAAGGAGGGAATCAGCTTCTTAAAGCAAGTAGGAGAATTCCATTTCTTATTCCACTGCATGGCCAATGCACAGATATGAAACCTGCCAATATGGCATATGAGTATCTTAAATCGCTAGAGTGTGGAAGTATCAAAAGCATGTCTTTCACACCAGGATTTCCAGCGGCAGACTTCCCAGAATGTGGTGCCTTGGTATGGGGTTATGGTACTAATCAGTCTGAGTTGGAAAGTACAGTTGTTGCTCTCACGGATCACATTAACGAACAAGAGCATGAATGGTGGATTGATATCTATAATCCGGATCAAGCAGTAAAAGAAGCCATTCGACTTTCCAAGAACGCTAAAAGTCCAGTGGTGATTGCAGACACTCAAGACAATCCCGGAGCTGGAGGTAACTCCAACACCACAGGAATGTTGCGTGCGCTGCTTTCAAACCAAGCACGTGACGCTGCACTTGGAATATTGTTTGACCCTGAAGCTGCAGAAGCAGCACACAAAAAGGGAATTGGGGAAACTATCACACTGGGGTTGGGAGGAGAGCCAGCAATTGGGGATCATCCCTTTGAAGGAACATTTAACATAGATTCTCTCAGTAATGGAAATTTGACAGTTAAAGGACCTATGATGCGTGGGGCAAAAATTAGTCTAGGCCCCACTGCCTGCTTAAGGATAGAAGGTGTAAGCATAGTTGTCGGCTCAAGCAAGGTTCAAATGCTCGACCGCGAACTATATCGTATTGGGGGGGGTGGAGCCAGAAAAAATGAAAATTTTGGTTAATAAAAGCTCCGTTCACTTCCGTGCAGATTTTACTCCAATCGCTCACAGCATTTTGGTTGCTGAATCACCCGGCCCAATGATCGCAGATCCTATTAATTTACCATGGAAAAACCTTACCCCAGGGGTACGAATTCGACCAAACGGACCAGTATTTGAGGGCTAGACAATAGCTTTTCAAAAAAACATAAATCAAACCGTAAAGTATCCATTCTCTTAAATCTAAAGCTATTGTTTTGAGATTTACTTAAAAACGTATTTTTCATAAATTGAAAATTTACCACTACTAAAAAAATATACTAATAAAAAACATTATATCTTGAAAAAAATATAATAAATAAACTTAGTTCTCATGAAAAAGACCTGTAATATTTTTCGATTTATTTTGTAATAGCAGAAGTCATTATACTAGGTCAATATATGAATACCCGAAAAGAATCTATTTTACAGAACTTGCCTTCCTTTGATTTTTTTCTAAAAAATATCAGTTTTTTGCTAGGTTTTCAGTTTTAGATTATGAATCTTTTTGATCTTCCTGTTTTTTTATTTTGTCTCCTCCCTTTTCTCCTGTGCCTTCATCCAATTTTTTATCCGGAAGGGGAGTCTCGGTTAAAACTTCTCCCACAGTTTCTACATTACTATTAGATACTGATGAAGTTTGATCTTCCTGTTCTTCCAAATCAACTTCATCCGTTTTTTTACCTAGAACACTCGATTTATCATTTATAGATTCCTCAGTTTTTTGAATTGATACTTCTTCTTTAATATCATCAGCTACTTTCTTTTTTGTAGATTTTTTTTTCTCTTTAACTGCGGATTCTTTTTCAATGTCCAGCTTCGAACTTGATTCTAATGCTATTTCTACTGCTTCTTCTGTTTTTTCAGGAGAATCTAAAGATTTTTCATCAGGGTTCTCTTTTTCGCCTTTTGTCGATTTTTCCGTCCCTGAAACTTCCTTTTCAGCTGAGTCAGGTTTAGAAATAATTTTTGTTAGGCTAAGCCCCAAACGTCTTTCATCCAAATCAATCTTAATAACTTTTGCTTGAACTTCAGATCCTATTGGATATTCCTCATGTACCTTGTTTTTCGGTATTGTTGAATCAACTTCAGAGATATGAACCAAACCTTCAACTCCATCAAAGACCTCAATAAAAATACCGAAATCAGTCAAATTAACAACTCTACCAGTAATTTCAGACCCAAGAGGATTTTTTTCATCAAGATCTTTCCATGGATCCTCAGTTAACTGCTTAATCCCCAGAGACAATCGCTCCTGTTCAACGTCAATGTTAAGTACCTTCACTTCAATTTCATCACCCTTTATGGCCACCTCTGAAGGCTTACATTCTCTCTGTTTCCAGGATATATCCGACACATGCACTAAACCATCAATTCCTTCATCAAGTCCGACAAAAATTCCGAAATCTGTAATATTTCTAACACTTCCCTTAACAACACATCCTACTGGATAACGGTCAAGGGCAAGCTTCCACGGATTAGCCTGTACTTCTTTGATTGAAAGTGAAATTCTTTTTCGTTCCACATCAAGGTCCTTGACAACTGCCTCAACCTTTTGACCAAGTTCTACAATTTTTGAAGGATGGCGAACTTTTTTTGTCCATGACATTTCGGAAACATGTATCAGACCCTCAACTCCAGGCTCTATTTCTATGAAGGCACCATATTCCGTAAGACTGACAATTTTACCGTTAACCTTGGTCCCAACGGAATACTTTTCTTCCACGACATCCCAGGGGTTCTGTGCTTTTTGCTTCAAACCAAGAGATACCTTTTGGTCTTCAGGAAAATATTTTAGCACTACAACCTCAACCTCATCGCCGATTTCAAACATTTCTGACGGATGTATTATTCTCCCCCAAGTCATGTCAGTTATATGAAGCAATCCATCAACTCCTCCCAGATCGACAAAAACTCCATAATCCGTAATGTTTTTGACATATCCTTGTATCAAGGCCCCTTCTTTTATAATTTCCAGTGTTTTAAGCCGCTTTTCATCACGATCAATTTCCAGTAATACACGCCGGGAAAGAACTATATTTCCTCTTTTCTGGTTAAACTTTAAAATCTTAAAATCAAATTCTTCTCCTATCAATTTATCAAGATTTCTTACTGGTCTTAAATCTACCTGAGATCCAGGCAGGAAAGCTTTTATGCCAATGTCAACCGAAAGGCCTCCCTTGATTCTGGCAGCAATTGAACCTTTTACAATTCCCCCTTCTTCATATATTTCACCAATTTTTTCCCACGTACGGACCTTCTCTGCTTTAATTTTTGATAGATATGTTACGCCGTCCTCGTCCGCTTCAAGAGCCTCAACATAGACTTCCACTGCGTCACCGATTTCAATCTCAAGCACACCTTCATTATTTTGGAATTCATTCGACGCAATTAGGCAATCAGATTTAAATCCAATGTCAACTGTTACAAAATCATCTGTAATTTCTGTTACTTTACCACTAACAATCTCTTCTTCCTGAAATCCCTGAATACTTTTTTCATAATGTGAATCTAAATCTTCGTCTTCTTCTAAAAAAACTATCGGATCAGGCTTTGGGAGGGTATCTTTTAGTGAAGTTTGGGGGGGGGGGTTGGAGCTTTGTTTACTTGGTCACTCACTTTTACCTTTAATATTTTGCAGCAGCTGTCTGAAAAACAGGCTGGTTAGGGTTAACGGCGGAGCTGATAATTGCTTCGATACACGCCTAGTTATCTCTCGATGAACCACTTGCAACGAAAATTACCATCACCACACTTGATTAAATACACTTAAATATGGTTTCAGTGTAAACAATGAAAGTCTATATTTTTTCAGACTTCCCGACAAAAAGTCAAAATTTTTTTTATTTGTTGGCTTATATTGAAAAAACCAAATTTAGAGATGAAATTAATTTTTGTAAAGAAAGGAGGGTATAAAATATTTTTCAATTCAGATAGAGATTCCGCACACGTTGTTCTGCAACATACGTAAGAAGCTTAAAAAAGACGCCATAAGCCAGAGGTATGACAGCATATGATAAGGGCTGTCCTAAATTAAGAATGGAATGCATTCTCTGCAGTATTAATATTGTTCCTATAAAAGTTCCAATTATCCCCATTATCAAAGAGACATCTCCCATTACTTTAAGACATCTTGCAACAGAATTTGCTCCGGAGATAGTGACCTGCTTTGCCCCTCCAAGACTATATGTCCAGCATCTACCGAAACTGCGCCAAGAGGTAGCAGATATTCCAAATAAAACTGCCACAGGTAAAACAAGCAGTAATGAAGGCAAGTCCAAAAATTTGAATCCTTTGTTAAAATCAAATGTAAAACTTTCAAAATTAAGGCTCACTGCCGCAGTTACAATTGCAAGGAAAAATATTACACTGATCCACATCATATACGCTCCTGATTGATGAGTTGGCTTGCTGACCTTTCTGCTGGCGCTATATCGCAATGAAGGATCTCTGAGCATTTGATCGACTCTTAATTCTATATATACCCATTTGGCTCTTGTTTTATCACCCCCTGCGTGAGACATGGCTTTCAGCCAGAGTGAATCGTCAATCTCTTTTTGCTCGATGTCTTTGTAGGCCACCAGATAAAGTTCTTCGGTCATAATTTGTTCCGTTTACTTGTTGCGAAACGTATTTATAAAAGATGAATTTATGATTCTAAATTAGGTTTTACGTTTCTTAATTTTTTCCTTGCATATATTTGACCGTTTTTCCAAAAATACTTTCAAGTAGTTAGATTTTTTCACAAACTTGAAACAACTTAAAAAAAATTGCTAATTCAGCCTTTTGCTTAAATCAAGTCCTAAATCTTCAATTTTTTCTTTTAATACATTCAGTTGATCCTTCGTCAATAAACCAAATGGAGGCATTGTGTGTCTCCATTCATTTAAGTCTTTCTGATCTGCAAAAATGCTTTTCAGTTCTGAGACGAAAGGATAACTTTCAAACGCCTTACGCATTGAAGTGAGTTTTTTCTGTTTTTGCTTAGCATCTTCAAGCTCATCATTTTTCCAATCCTGAAAAACTTGCTGGCATTCAGTTGCTATCAAATTTGCAGTTGCTGTTATACAACCTGCGCCCCCGTTTAACAAGGTCTCCAACAGAAATGTCTCTGTACCAGAGTAAACCTTGAAATCACTAACGTTTTGTGCGACGCCCTCTATATTTTCCCAGTTACCTGAACTATCTTTTATTCCAGCGGCTATTTCACCAAAACGCTGCTTCATCTCCCCAATTACATTATGATCAAAATTATAACCTGTAAATTTTGGGAAATTATAAAAGATAATTCGAAGTTTGGAATCATTAACAGTACCAATTAATTCTGAATAAAAACGAATTACGCTCTCATCACTTTGTGGTTTATAATAAAAGGGGGGAAGAACCAATACTGCATAAACCCCTGCATCAATACAGATCTTAGTCAATTTTATTGCATCCTGAAGTGCGCATGATCCTGTTCCTATCAGCAGTTGATCTACTGGCAGTTTTCTCGAAGAGTGTTCAATAATTGATTGCCGCTGTTTTAAGGTCATCGAATTCGCTTCACCAGTACTACCAAGTAAAGCTACTCCATCAGCACCATTTTCAAGCAACCATCGAACATGGTCGATAAGAACTGGTATTTCAGGTTCATAAGAGGCAGTAAATGGAGTCAATGAAGCTGCGTATATTCCTATTTTTGGAGAATTCATTTTTATAGATTGTTTTGGTGGTTACTGATACAGAATCACATGATTAATAATTAGTCAAAACGCCGATTTGGATAATGCTTTATTCTCTGTAAAAGTAAATGCTTTTCAATTCATGATTTCATTGCATTTCTAACATGGTCCAATGCAATATTTATTTGAGATTCAGATACCATTAAATTCGTTACTGCACGAATCGTGATGCTGTCTTTTGCAAGAACATGAGTCCCCTGCTTATTAAGTTTCTCTATTAGCACATGTATATTCATTCCTTTCACACGGAAATTAATAATATTAGTTTCCACGTCATCAGAATTTATTTCAATTCCATTTATTTCAGCAAGTCCCTTTGCCAACATTTTTGCATTATCATGATCAACAGTTAATCTTTCACGGTTATTTTCAAGTGCATATAAAGCACCTGCAGCAATAATTCCAGCCTGTCTCATTCCTCCCCCAAATTGTTTTCTGAAGCGCCTAGCTTCCATAATAAAATCATTACTTCCTGCCAGTGCAGATCCTACAGGCGCACCCAGTCCTTTGGAAAAACAGACGCTTAATGAATCAAAATGTTTTGCAATTTCACTCTCTGGTATATTCATTGCCGCTGCAGCATTCCATATTCGTGCACCGTCTAGATGAGTTTTCAAACCATTTTCATGGGCAGTTTTTTTTACTTCAGCAAGCTTTTCAAGCGGCCATACTTTACCACCACCTCGATTAGATGTATTTTCTACACACACTAGTTTTGTTCGTGGGTAATGATCATTTACCGGCCTGATTGCTGCATCAATATCTTCTGCTCCATAAACACCTCTGTCACCAGGGATTAAACGACATATTACACCCGAAAGTGCTGCTGTGGCGCCAGCTTCATTAAAATAAACGTGGGCACTCTGTTCAAGCAAAACTTCATCTCCGGGTTCAGTGTGAGTACGAATGGCAACCTGATTAGTCATTGTGCCTGAAGGCATGAAAACTGAGGCTTCTTTACCAAGAATTTCTGCAACACGCGCTTCAAGATTGTTCATGGTGGGATCATCTCCAAAGACATCATCACCAACAAATGCCTGCTGCATTACTTCCCGCATTTCGGGTGTAGGAATAGTTATCGTATCGCTACGTAAATCAATCATAATACAATTTTTATAATGTTAATTTTAGAAATTATAACAAGGAATGATCTGGCTACTGAACTGAGGGGAATCCCTGTCATTCTTAATATTGACAGGGATTAATTAAAAATAGGATCAAGAAAGCTTTGTCAGTGCACGCTTAGCATAAACTTGAGCCATCGCGCGCCTGTATTCCTCACTAACAAAATGATCACTTAGAACACTGCGTCCCTCAGCAGCTTTAGCTGAAGCCGATGCAATTGTTTCTTCTTTTAGTTCCTTTCCCCTTATTTCATCTTCAACACCCCTATCACGAAAAGCGAACTCGGAAACTCCACTGAAACCAACTCGGACTTCGGAACAATTTCCTCCAGACCCATCTATAGCAACTGCACAGCCCACATACGGGTAACGGGAGGCAGGCTGCGGAAACTTGAGATAGCACGAATTAGCGTTGGCACTATCAACTGGGATCCTAACTTCAGCAAAAATCTCATTTTCGCCCAGAGCAGTTTCCCAAAGACCAGTAAAATAATCAACTGAATCTATCGTACGTTCTCCTGAAGTTCCTTTTAAAGTAAAGGAAGCATTCAGTGCTAAGACCACCCCAGGATAATCTGCCTGAGGATCAGAATGTGCTAATGCTCCTCCGATGGTGCCTTTGTTCCTGACATGTGGATCACCTATAACAGAAGCTGCATCACTTAAAGCTGGACATATATTTTGGATTATGTGTGAATCAGCACACTGTTTGTGAGTACATAAAGCACCAATGCTAATGTAATTACCATTCTCAGAAATATTTTTCAATTCATCTAATCCTGAGATGTCAATTAATTTTTGAGGAGTGCTAAGTCTTAATTTCATTGCTGGAATCAAACTATGACCTCCTGCAAGAAAATTTGAATCATCATTCGATCCTTTGAGAGAAATGGCTTCTTCAATGCTTGAAGCCTTAACATAATCAAAATCTGCTGCGTACATTTAAGCTCCTTTATTTTTAATTGCGGTCCAAATTTTTTGTGAAGTAAGTGGCATATTCAGATTGGTTATTCCAAACGGTTCCAAGGCATCCATAACTGCATTTACGACTGCTGGCGTAGAAGCAATCGTACCTGTTTCACCGACCCCTTTGACTCCTAAAGGATTCGTAGGACTAGGAGTGACGGTACGTTCGAGTTCAAAATTAGGAAGACAATCAGTCCTGGGGAAAGCGTAATCCAAAAGAGAACCTGTAACCAACTGACCGGAGTCATTGTATTCACCTGATTCCCAGAGAGCCTGTGCAACGCCTTGAGCAATTCCTCCGTGTATTTGTCCATCAACAATCATAGGATTCACAACGTTACCCACATCATCAACTGCAATATAATTTTTAATCCTTACAGAACCTGTTTCTTTTTCGACTTCAACAACGCATATATGAGTTCCAAAAGGCCATGTTGTATTTGGCGGGTCGAAATATGCCGTTTCATCTAGGAAAGGCTCATCTCCTTCAGGGAGACTGTAACCCAATGCTGCAGCTCCTGCGACTTCCTGGATAGTTTTGCTCTGGTCCGGTGAGCCTTTAACACCAATTTTGCCATCTTCATAAATAACATCATCTACAGAAGCTTCCAACATATGAGCTCCAATTCTGACGGCTTTCTGCTTTACCTTTTTGACCGCGTTGAAGAGAGCAGTACCGCCTACTGCAGCACTTCTACTTCCATAAGTCCCATAACCAAATGGGGTCCCTAAAGTATCGTTGTACTGAACTTCTACATCATCTAATGAAACACCCAGCTCATCGGCTGCAATTTGTGCCATGGTCGTTTCAGTGCCTTGACCATGAGGAGAAGAACCTGTAGTAACCACAACTTTTCCAGTCAGATGAACACGGATGTTAGCACTTTCCCAAAGTCCAGCACCCCAACCTTCACCTCCTTCTGCGACTCCAACCCAAGCAGATGGAGCAACACCGCAGGCTTCAATGTAGGTAGAAAATCCTACACCAAGGTATTTCCCTTCGCTACGTGCTTTTTTCTGATCATCTCTAAATTGAGAATAATCAAACATTTCCAGGGCCTTATTTAATGGTTTTTCATAATCTCCACTGTCATATGCTAGGCCTTTTGTGATTCCATCCGAGGGAATATAGGGAAATTGATCTTTTTGTATGAAGTTTTTCCTTCTAACATCCAATACATCCAATCCAAGTTTTTTTGCGACCAGATCCAGTGCCCTTTCTACTACAAAAGTGGCTTCCGGTCTCCCTGCACCTCTGTAGGCGTCTACCATTCCTGTATTAGTGTACACTCCTTTAACACCACAATAAATGTTCGGGAATTTATACGTTCCGGAAAGCAACCTTCCATATAGAGTCGTAGGAATTCCAGGGGCAATTGTCGATAGAGTTCCACCTAAATTGGCTATTGTATCTACCTTCAAAGAAGTTATGGTTCCATCATTCTTGGCACCAACTTGAATTTCTGTTAAGTGATCTCTTCCATGAGTTGTTGCCTGGAAATTTTCGGAACGAGTTTCCATCCATTTGATTGGCCGTTCAATTTTTCTCGCAAGAGCAGCAACCAAGCAATATTCCGGGTAGAGGAAAATTTTACATCCAAATCCTCCCCCAACATGAGCGGCGATAACCCTCATTTTTGTCTCTGGAATTCCAAAAACAAAAGCTGTAGCCAATAATCTATGAACATGCGGAGCTTGGGATGTCATCCAAACAGTAAACTCTTCAGTAGCAGTTTTGTAATCCGCTATCGCTCCTCTAGGTTCCATGGAGGTTGGAATTAGCCGCTGATTCACAAGTTGTTCTTTTACTACAACGTCAGCTTCACCAAGAGCTTTATCAGTCCCCTCCTCATTCCCACATTCCCATTCCATACAAATGTTCTTTGGAGCATTTTCATGAAGTTGAGGAGCTCCAGGCTTTATTGCATCTTCAGCATTAACCACTACGGGCAATTCCTCATAATCAACGATAATTTTTGAAATGGCATCTTCGGCAATGCTTCTATCTTCAGCCACCACAACCGCAACTCCCTGACCTGTAAAGGTCACTTTATCAATTTCCAATACTCTGGGTGTGTTAGCATTATTTGTAATTCCTCCCGCCTGCCAGGCGCAAGGCATTGGATTTATATCCTCAAAATCCTTGCCCGTCCATACTCCTAAAACACCAGACATTTTCTCTGCTTCAGAAGTATCAATTTTCTTTATCTTTGCATGGGCATAATCGCTTCTTTTAACTGCCGCATGAACCATTCCAGGTAACTGAATATCTTCCAAATATTTGGCTTCTCCAGTAACGAGTCTAGGATCTTCTTTTCTTAAAACACTTTCACCAATATATTTTCCCATCATGCACCTCCTTTCATTGCAACTGATGCCGCTTTGACCGATTTAACAATGTTGTGATAACCTGTACATCGGCAAAAATTACCTTCAAGTCCATGTCTGATTTCTTCTTCATTAGGATTTGGATTATTTTTCAACATTTCCACTGCAGCCATTATCATTCCAGGTGTACAATAACCACATTGTAAGCCGTGGTTCTCCCAAAAGGCTTTCTGGACTGGGTGAAGCTCATTATCTTTCGCTAATCCTTCAACTGTAGTTATCTCTGAACCGTCTGCCTGAACCGCAAGCATGGTGCAAGATTTTACTGCCTCTCCATTAACATGGATGGTGCATGCACCACATTGGCTAGTATCACAACCTACATTGGTTCCTGTAAGTCGGAGGTTCTCACGCAAATGATGCACAAGAAGTGTACGTGGTTCCACATCGTTTGTGAAAGTGGTACCGTTAACTGTCATAGAAACTTCCATGGCTTTCTCCTTCCAAAGAATGTTTTTAGTTGACTTTTATTTCAATTTAATATCCCTTTTTTTAAGGAAAAAAAGAACACTAACACCTGAATTTAAATTTGTCAAATGTTTTTTAAAGTTTAACTCCTTGTAAAAAAATCTTTTAAGTTTTGTCTGTGAGATGAAGGATAATTAGACATATAATATAATCAGATTACATTATGCGCTGGCGAAGTTCATGCTTTTGAATTTTTCCTGTAGCAGTTTTTGGCAAAGGACCAAAAATGACTTTTTTTGGCCTTTTGAAGCGTGCAATGTGCTTTGTACAGAATTCTATAATCTGCTCAGCTTCTGCATTTTCCCCTGGTTTCAATTCAATGAATGCACAAGGCACTTCGCCCCAAGTATCATCAGGCATTGCCACGACCGCAGCTTCACCAACAGCTTGATGCTTGTACAGGACATTTTCAACTTCCACAGAAGAAATGTTTTCTCCCCCTGAAATTATAATGTCCTTTGCACGATCCTTAATCTGGATATAACCGTCACTTTGAACAACTGCAAGGTCACCACTATGAAACCATCCGTCTTCAAAAACTTCCGCTGTTGCTTTGTCATTTTTAAGATAACCCTTCATGACTGTATTGCCTCGCATCACAATTTCACCAACCGTTTCTCCATCGGCAGGAACAGAATCTTTGGTTTGAGTATCAATTACTCTTACAGATTCCATCATAGGAAATCGAACCCCCTGTCTTGCCAAAAGTTCAGCCTGACGAGTTTGGTTTTCTACCAGCCACTCTTCTTGTATTGATGACTGCTGTATGTGGCCATAAGTTTCAGTCAAACCATAGACATGCATGACTTCAAATCCGAATTTTTTCATACTTTCAAGAACCTTTGCGGGAGGAGGAGCCCCGGCTGTGATAACCTTAATGGAATAATCAAAACTCTTTTGTTCCTCTTTAGGTGCATTGGCCAGCATGTTCAGCACAACAGGTGCTCCGCCAAAATGTGTTATTTGATGACATTCCAGCAGTTCAAACATAATTTTTGGGCTGAAATTCCGCATACAAACAATCGTTCCGGCCATTAAGGTCATGGTCCATGCATGTCCCCAACCATTGCAGTGAAACATTGGCACACAGTAAAGATATTTTGGATGTCTAGGCAATTCCCAGCCGGCAACTGTTCCCATGGACATCAGGTAAGCACCTCGATGATGATATACAACTCCCTTTGGACGACCTGTTGTTCCGGAAGTAAAGTTAAGCGCAAGTGCCTGCCATTCGTCCTCTAATTGAGGACAAATAAAATCCTGATCTCCTGAGTTAACCAGTTCCTCATAATCCATTAAATCTTGATCTACTGGAGGTTTAACTTCTGCAGTGTCATCGTCAATCAAAATCAAAATAGGTTTTAACTTAATCTGGGCAAGCGCATTTTTCGCCAACGGGAACAACTCACGGTCTACTATCAATGCTTTTGCATTACCAAACTCAAGAATATAGGCCACAGTTTCTGCATCGAGTCTGGTGTTGATTGTATTAAGTACAGCACCTGTCATGGGAACAGCAAAATGCGATTCAAACATTTCAGGAGTATTAAAAGCAAGAACCGCAACAGTATCTCCCAATCCGATACCAGATTTTATTAATGAGGAGGCAAAACTTATACACCGTTCTCGGCACTTTTTCCAGTTGTAGCGTTTATCTCCATATATTATCGCTTCCCTCTCGCCGTATATTTCTGCCGTACGGTGAAGGAAAGAGATAGGAGTAAGTGGGACATAATTGGCCTTATTATAACCAAGAGTTTTATATGCATCGTTCATAATACAATTTCAATTAATTAAAATCTTTTAACACTTTGCCCTAATATTTTTAAAAAATCTTTAATTCATTCATAATCATCATCACTTTAAAAAAAAAATATTTTGGGAATACTGTTCCTCTAACCATCTGTTTATTTATAAAATAAGATAAATTTAACTTTGATTACTAAGCCCAAGAGTTACAAAATTAAATGGGATATCGGTAATCCTAGCCTTAACTAAACCTTTGGTTGATTTTAAATTCAACTCATTCAAGTCAACAATTCGATTGGCATCGCATCTTGCGTAAACAAGATAGACTGAATATCTAGGTGACCATGTATTAGCAGTAATTTCTCCTATAACATCTTTTTCATCCAATACAGATCTGTCAGCCAGTTCAATTTTCTCATTTACTACTAATCCTACCAGCCTGGTCTTTGGATTTTGTTTCCTAAGTGCATTTATGCTCAAACTTTCTATGTCTGCTTCAAGACTTACATACTGTTCAAGTCCACATTCAAATGGTGTATTTTTGTAAGTAGCATCTGCTCCAAAAGAAAGCAGACCGCTTTCTATACGTTCAATTAAATTAGGACATCCTGGACCTACGTCCAAGTCTTTACCTTTTTCGAAAAAATCATCCCAAAGTTTCTCTCCCAGGCTAAATTCATTTAAATAAATCTCAAATCCACCCTGCTTACTCCAACCAGAGCGTGCAATAAAAAAAGAGGCAGCACCATATTTCATCCACTTCCCCCTAAAAAAACCGATTTTACTGATTTCTTCACCAAAAACCCTAGTACATAGTTCTTCCGCTTTCGGTCCCTGTACTGCAAGTGGCCAAATGTCCGGTTCATGAATCCTAACATCAAAACCAAATCCTGTTGCCAGTCCCTTAGCCCATAGTAATACATCGGTATCAGCAATAGAAAGCCACCAATGATTTTGACTATGTTTGATTAAAATTGGGTCATTGATCATATGACCATTTTCATCACACAAAGGTGCATATAGGCATTGCCCAACATCAGTTTGGGATATGTCCCTGGGAGTCATTAACTGAACGAGTTTTTGTGAGTCTTGACCAGTAATTTCAACCTGTCTCTGACATGAAACATCCCATAACTGTACAGCCTCACATAAATGCCAATAATCTTCTTCAAGCCCACGAAATACTGCAGGCAACAACATATGGTTGTAAACAGTGTAGGCTTGTACTCCGCATGCCTCGACACGACTTGTAAATGGTGTGGCACGGGTTCTATTGGAAGTTAATAACTCATGTGACATAATTTTGTTTTTTGAAATTTAGAACCTGAGTTAATTTTTATTACATATGACTTTGGTGTTTACTAATCTAATTTTCACAAATTAAAAAGGTAGTAATTTTTGTAAATCCAGTAAAAAATCAACTTTTTGATAGTTGAGATAATAGATTCAAGTCCCTGTAAAGATCAAGGACAATTTATGAATTAATACCAATTTGAGGGGGAGTTGCTTAAATTCAGACGACCAGTCAAGAATTTCTGATATAGAAACTTTTTTTATATTGAGGGAGCAAGGCGTTCCTAGGAACGCCTTGCTTGTGATCAAGAGGCTGCGATCTTAATTGCTCTTTTCAACCAACCTTGGAGAATTTTAATTTCCTCTTTGGTAGTTGCTTCAATTGAGTCCTTCGAATTTTTGATGTAAACACGAATAAGGTCAGGATCGTTGTGGTAATGAATTACCAGTCCTGATTTACAAGGACCTTCTTCTTTGCAGTTGAAGAGGCTACTATTAACGTTTATGTCGAGCATAATGTTGATGTCACGCTTCAGGAATAAATCGAAAGCTACCCTTTCCATTTCCATGGTGGTGATGTTGTCATCAGAGACGAAGTTACATTTATAGCTCTCACACTTTACATCGGTGAAATTGGTACTTTTGTAGATCAGGTCATAAACACCTATTCCAAGTTGAGAGGTTTTATCTTGGGCATACAGGCTATTAAAAGCAATGCTCACCATGAATGCCACCATCAAAAAGATTCTCATGTTGCTATTCCTTATAATGAGTTGAAATCAGAATCACTACTAAAATAAAATAGTATGATAATGGTTATTTCTTTATTGGTCAAGAAAAGACTTCAGATTATAAGAGACGAAACATGAAAAATTACCGGATCAAATGTTTCAATAATTTTGGATTTTGAGACCTACAGTAAGCATAGCCTCAATTTTGTCAATGATCTTTACAAAATTAATTTCAGAATTCATAAAGAATTTCAAACTATCAGCTGAATACTTAACTTCATTAAATGCTATTGAGGAAGCCACTAGAAGCAACTTTCTTCTCAAATCCAAATAAATATTCTTCTCAACAAGAAAATGGTTACTACAGCAGAGCTTACTTTCAATTCTGAGTTGAATAAGTTTATTATTTTTTATTTTTAATTTTAAATTAGAATACCTCGGGAAATAACTGCTGCTGATAATAATATTAGCAATCCAATTGCAAATTTGCGGAAAGACTCTGGAGATGATTTAACAAATCCGCGGTGTCCTACAAAAACTCCAATAGTTAGAGGAAACAAAAAAAGAGCGCTACGCACAAGTAACTCATTTGGGATGAGTTTTTGACTTCCAGAAATTATAGTTGCATAAATATCGGAACAAAATAAAAAAGCCACAAGTGTCGCCCTCAATACTTCAGGACGGATTGATCCGGATAGAAGAAATAAGACAATCGGTAAACCTCCAATTCCTGCTGCCCCATTAACCAGACCCGAAATACCTCCAAAAAACAATAATCGTCTTTTACCACCCTCATTTTGAAGCCGGAAATTTTTCCAAAGCAATATACAGGCTAGTATAACAAGTCCTGATATAGTGAAGCGGACAGGATCCTCTGGAATCTCCGCTAAAAACAATACTCCCGCGGGTGTTCCTAAAAGAACTCCTAGAACAAGCAAATTCAACTTTTGCCAATCTATTGACTTCCAAACCATTGGAAGCATGAAAATGCTGGCTACTATTTCCAGCAAAAAGGCAGTTGGTACCACTTCGGCAGGAGGCAAAATTAACGACAAACTTGTGACAGCAAGAGCCGAAAAACCAAACCCGCTGTACCCACGAATAAATGCAGCGATCAAAATTGACAAAAATGCATATAAAAGCATTCCGGGACTAAGTCCTGTCAATAGTTCCAATTCCATAAATATTTTCAAAACATTTATTTGGAAGAAGGATAATCTTCAGACCTTTGCACTTCCTCAAGAAGCCACTCCTTGAAAAGATTCACCAAAGGTTTTCTCAGGGATTTTTCAGGATAAACCAGATAGATAAAACCTCCTGCTGTAATGGAAAGTTCAAACGGCCTTAACAGCATTCCCAAGTCCAGATATTCCTGCACAATTCCCACAGCAGATAAAGCGATTCCATGAGCATTCAAGGCAGAATGAATCAGTACATTAGAATCACGTATGATTGTACGTCTCCTGTATTTTTTCTCTGGGATACCAGCTTTTTCCAGCCATTCTTTCCAAACATCGTAACCCTCAACATCGAGCAGAGGATAGTTAATCAAATCTTCCGGAGTAGTAAGGGGATACGATTCTTTCAGCAAATGAGGACTGCATACCGGAGTAAATTCAACCTCCATAAGCTGCTCAAACATATAATTTGACCATTTACCCTGCCCCCATACTACTGCCAGGTCAGTACCATCAATTTCAAATTCTGGATCATCATTTGAAATTTTAAGATGAAGGTTGATATCAGGATAGCTCTGGTAAAATTTACCCAAATGGTGAACAAGCCAGTTTGCTGAAAAAGAAGATCCAACTCCGACGACAAGTGTATCTTCTTTTTCATAGTTGCGAATGCTATCTAAACTGTCTGAAATACCTTGTAATCCGCTTACAACAGCAGGAAGAAGTTTCTGGCCCTCCGATGTTAAATAAACTTTTCGATTCTCACGTAAAAAAAGCTTAGCCCCTAAGTAATCTTCAAGGACCTTAATTTGATGGCTTACTGCAGCCTGAGTAATAAATAGTTCCTTTGCAGCAAGAGTGAAACTTAAATGCCTAGCAACAGATTCGAACGTATTAAGAAAATT
The DNA here is from genome assembly GCA_902562015.1 of uncultured SAR324 cluster bacterium. Next base: position 14,805 of record CACERX010000006.1, on the reverse strand, counting down.
TAAAGAAGGAGTTTGGGGGGAGTTAATCATAAATTGGACTAATGGGTTTGATAATAAATGATTAATAATAAAAATTTATATACTCATTTATAATTGATATATACTGGATTAATTAGGATTATAAAAAAAATAATATTTTTTTCCCATAAAAATTAATAATAAATATGCATCATTTAAATTAATTCGCAATAATAAAAAAATAAGTTTAACAAATGTTTTTTCGTCCATATTCATTCATCTTTTTGGCAATTATTTTTTGGTCCATAAACCCTGTGGCAAGTAAAATTGCACTTGAAGAAATACCAGTACCTCAATTGGTTTCAATGAGAGCAGTTTTTTCTACAATAATTCTGTTGGTTTTTTCTTTTATGGTCGGTTATCGTTACAGCCCAAAAAAGACTGGCTGGAAACCTTTTTTGCTTGGTTTTCTTGATCCCGGACTGACTTCACTTTTATTTAACTATTCCCTTACAGTTCTAAATGCTACGAATACTATTTTAATTATAGCACTATTGCCATTCTCGCAATCCATTTTAGGAAGGATTTTATTTAAGGAAAAAATCCAGCATTCTATTTGGATTGGAGCAATAGTCGCCGCATATGGGCTTGCAAATTTTTATTCAATAGAAGAATTTTATAATATAGACAGCCTGTGGGGGAATTTTCTAATGTTTATTTGTTTCTGCCTTTTTTCTGTGACCCAGTTGCTGGTGAGAAAAATAATGATATCGGAAGTTTCTACAATCTACGTTACAATAAGCCAGATGATTTCTGCATCAGTATTTTTAACCTTGTACATGTTATTTTTTGGAGATATCACACTTACATTTAGAACATCTTCCGGGACATTAATGACCTTATTATTTTTAATTTTTTCCTTGGCTTTACCTTTCTTTTTTTACAATAAGGCCTTGAGAGACATACCACTAGGAATGGCAAGTTTACTTCTGGTATTAATTATTCCTTTCGGTTTTGTCTTTGCTGCAATTTTTCTGGAAGAGAATATCACTTGGACAAAGACTTCAGGTGCAATACTAGTGATGATTGGTGTGATTATTCCCCATTTGATAGTCTTTTGGAAGAGTAAATTACACATAGTTTAAAAATAAAATTTTAATCTTGATTAATGAGTGAAGAAATCAAAACAGCCGCCATAATTGGTGGTGGAGTAATTGGAGCTGGCTGGACAGCTCGATTGGTACTAAACGGCATTGATGTAAGGGTCTACGATCCCTCTGCAGAAGCTGAGCAAAATTTAGCTGAAGTACTCTCAAACGCAAAGCATGCTTATTCAAAATTAACGATGGCCCCCTTATTAAATCCAGGTAAAATGTATTTTGTTGATACAATTGAAGATGCTGTTAGAGGCATGATGTTCATTCAGGAAAGTGTTCCAGAAAATCCTGATTTGAAGGGGATAGTTCTAGAAGAGATTGATAAATTTGCTCCGGGAAATGCCCTTATTTGTTCCTCAACTTCAGGAATAAAACCATCTCAACTTCAAGTCAGAATGAAGAGTCCACAAAGATTTATGGTAGGACACCCTTTCAATCCTGTATACCTTCTGCCACTTATTGAAATATGTGGTGGGGAGCAGACATCTACTGAATCAAAGGATCGTGCCGCACAATTTTACCATGAAATTGGAATGAAACCCTTGATTTTACGTAAGGAAATTGACGCCTTTATCGCGGACCGATTACTTGAAGCTGCATGGAGAGAGGGACTCTGGCTGATTCGCGATGACGTTGCAACAACCGAGGAATTGGATGACGCAATACGTTTTGGCTTCGGCCTGCGCTGGGCACAAATGGGATTATTTGAAACCTATCGAATTGCCGGAGGTAAAGCAGGCATGCGACATTTTATTTCGCAGTTCGGACCAACCTTAAGCTGGCCATGGACAAGACTGATGGATGTTCCCGATCTGAATCAGGATTTAATTGATAAAATCGTTGAACAGTCTGATAAACAATCTAGTAATCATTCTATTCGTGATCTTGAACGTATCAGAGACGAAAATCTGGTTGCCATAATGCAGAGTCTTAAACTTAATAATTGGGGAGCAGGTTCTGTACTGAAAGACTATGAAGAGAAACTGTATACAAAAGCGCATTCTGGTGTTTTTAAAAGTGAACCTGACTTTTCTAAACCGCTACGCTTATATGAATCGGTAGTTCCTCCGGACTGGCTTGATTATAACGGACACATGAATGAAAGCCGCTATCTCCAAGTTTTTAGTGATGCCAGTGATGCAATGCTTAATTTAATAGGTATGGATGAGGAGTACCGCTCGCAGGATTTTTCTTTTTACACAGTGGAAACACACATCAGACATTTGAATGAAGTTGGAGCTTCAGAACCTATTTTTGTTGAAACTCAACTGCTTGGATTTGATGAAAAACGCATCAGGATCAACCATATCTTGATTCATCCCCCTTCTGGGAACAATCTGGCTACAGGTGAACAGATGCTTCTACATGTTAACACAGAAAAAGGACGTGCGGTGCAGATGGGCAAGGCTATTTATGAAATACTTGAAAAAATCTGGGAAGGACATCAAAATCTGGCAGATCCAGAATATGCTGGAAAAGGCATCATGAAGCTTAAAAACTTATAGAAATATAGAACATGACTTTGTTAGAGAAAATATTTTTTAGATGGCGATTTAAATAAAAGTTAATCATAAAGAAAGTGGACCCTATGTAAGATATTTTCTAAAAATAGTCTCTCAAAAGTTTGGGACAAAAAATTGATTGTTCCTTTTATCATACAAATAATAATAAAAATCTATGAATTATGAAGTCATCATCACATGTGCAGTAACAGGATCGGGCGACACAGCTGACAAACATCCTGATCTTCCAAAATCCCCTGAACAAATAGCTGATGCCGCAATTGAAGCAGCTGAAGCCGGGGCTGCGGTGGCACACATTCATGTGCGAAACCCTCAAACTGGAGAGGCTGGACGAAAGATTGAGTGGTATCAGGAAGTCGTTGAACGTGTTAGGTCCTCAAACACTGACGTTGTCCTTAACTTGACTGCAGGCATGGGAGGAGATTTTATCCCTGATACTGAAGATCCCAGCAAGGGTGGCCCAGGCACAGATATGGCCACTCCGGAGGAGCGCCTTGCTCATGTAAAAAAGCTACTTCCCGAAATATGTACGCTGGATTGTGGTAGTCAAAATTATTCCTCAACTGCATACGTGAGTACCCCTGATATGCTCCGTAAAATGGCAAAAATAATACAGGAACTTGGAGTGAAACCGGAAATAGAGGTTTTTGAGCTTGGTCAAATATGGTTTGCAAAACAGTTGGTCAAGGAAGGCTTAATTGATAAACCACCACTTTTTCAGTTATGTATGGGAATACCTTGGACTGCGGAGGCTAATGCAGAAAACATGCTTGCTCTAAGGAACATGCTTCCTGAGAATTCCATATGGGCAGGATTTGGTATTTCGCGGTTGCAAATGCCAATGGTTGCACAGGCCATGATACTTGGAGGTAATGTAAGGGTTGGCCTGGAAGACAACCTCTATCTCAAAAAAGGAGAACTAGCTAGCAACGGACAATTGGTTCAAAGAGCTGTGGAGATTATCGAGAGACTTGGCGGGAATATTGTCACCCCCCAGCAAACAAGAGAAAAATTAGGATTAACAAAAAGTTGATTTAGACTCCTGATAGTCATTAAAAAATTCGATATTTTACTAATAAAATATTAAACAAGTATAACTAAAGTACCTACATAATTTTTAATTTTGTAAAGGTCCAAATGACCAGATCATCAAATCGTCAAATTTTACTTGCCAACCGTCCAGTCGGAATGCCAAAAGCCAGTGACTTCCTATTAAATGAAACATCTATTCCAACGCCAGTAGATGGACAAGTTTTATGTGAAACCCTTTACTTATCTCTTGATCCGTATATGCGTGGACGCATGAGTCCCTCCAAATCATATGCTAAACCAGTTGAAATAAACGAGGTTATGACTGGAGGCACAGTGGGTAAGGTTATTGAATCAAGAGATCCTAATTTAAAGGCTGGAGACATTGTTTTTGGTTATGGCGGCTGGCAGGATTACTGGGTACACAATGGCAAAACATTGAAAAATGTCGATCCTGATATTGCTCCAATTTCAACCGCGACGGGTGTGCTTGGTATGCCTGGAGTTACAGCTTACACTGGACTGTTGAATATTGGAAAACCTATAAAAGGTGAAACTGTTGTGGTTGCATCAGCCTGCGGACCAGTAGGCTCTGTAGTTGGACAAATTGCAAAATTTAAGGGCGCGCGCTCAGTTGGGATAGCAGGATCTAAGGAAAAATGTAAGTATGCAACCGATAAATTTCAGTTTGATCATTGCTTGAATCATAAAAGTAGTGAATTTTCAGAAGAACTAAAACAAGTTTGTCCAGAAGGAATTGACGTCTATTTTGAAAATGTTGGAGGGAAAGTACTTGATTCTGTTTTACCTCTGCTTAATGACTTTGCTAGGATTCCGGTTTGCGGAATAATATCAGCTTACAATTCAACAGAACTTCCATCTGGGCCAAATTTAATTCCTTCACTAATGAGAAGTATCCTTGTCAAACGACTGACTTTTAGGGGTTTTATTGTATGGGATTTCGCAAACCAAGAAAAAGAAGCATTACAGCAGCTGGCAAAATGGGTTAAGCAGGGAAAGTTGCACTATTTAGAGGACATTGTAGATGGACTTGAGAATGCTCCTGAAGCTTTTATTGGACTGTTTGATGGCAAAAACTTTGGCAAACTGGTTGTTCGCGTTAATTAAGTGTTTTTAATAAAACAATCAGTTTTAACGCGTTTCAAGCTATATTTTTTTTATTCTAATGAATACTTATTTCCAAGGGAGATTATAAGATATATCTTCAAATTGCCGGTGATAGCCTAACATAATGTATCAAAAAGAACGCATTGATTTAGCATGTGCCTTCCGCTGGACAGCACGCATGGGAATGCATGAAGCTATAGCTAATCATTTGTCCCTTGCCGTTAATAAGGAAGGAACCAAGTTTTTAATTAATCCGATAAAACATTTCAGCCGTATTAAAGCCAGTGATCTCCTGCTGCTGGATGCAAATGCTCCTCCTGACATTAATGATCCCCTAGGCCCTGATCCTACAGCCTGGGGTTTGCATGGGGCAATACATCGGAACTGTCCCCATGCAGTCTGTGTACTGCATGCTCACCCGATTTATTCCACTGTGCTTGCCTCTCTTGATGACAGCAACCTGCCTCCAATTGATCAGAATGCGGCATCGTTCTACAACCGTTACGTGATTGACGAAAATTATGGAGGGCTGGCCTTTGAAGAAGAGGGTGAAAGATGTGCTGCAATGCTCAATGACCCTTTAAAAAAAGTGATGATAATGGGGAACCATGGAGTACTTGTGATCGGTGCAGATGTCGCAGACGTTTTTAATCGATTCTATTATTTTGAAAGAGCGGCTGAAACATATATAAAATCCCTATGGACTCAAAAGCCACTGAGAATACTATCGGACAAAATCGCTGAAAAAACAGCTTTAGAACTTGAAAATTATCCGGATCTAAGCATTATTTTTTTTGATAATCTTAAAGCTCTTCTTGATGAAGAGGAGCCATCTTATCGTGACTGATTAATTATTGAATTAATTAAATTGATATATTTATAATATTAAAACTATGTCATTTAGACTGAATTTCTATCTAGGTAAAAGTCTAGGATGGAAATCCAGTAAAATTTTCAGTAGTTAATTATTTGAGATTTATTCTTAAAAAGAGGAACAACTAATTCAAATTCTGGAGATATTATGGAAACTGTCGGTTTCACAAAAATGGAAGACGGTACTGCTGAAGAATATGCTTTCCTTACACCTCTGTATAATGATTGCCTTAATGGGGTACCGGACACTCTGCTTAAAATACTAAAACAAATGCAAGGGGAAAAAATGGGATACAAGATTGACCGATATACTCATTCTCTTCAATCTGCCACAAGAGCAGAAAGAGATGGCGCAGATGAAGAAACAATTGTTTGTACTCTCTTGCATGACATCGGAGATGTCTTGGCTCCACAGAATCACAGCCAGGTTGCTGCCTCTATTCTACGTCCATACATTAGTAAACAAAATTATTGGATTCTGAAGCACCATGGACTTTTCCAAGGTTACTACTATTTTCATCATCTTGATAAAGACCGCAATGTTCGTGAAAAATACATAGATCACCCATATTATAAGTCTTGTGTGGATTTTTGTTATAAATGGGATCAATCTTCATTCGATCCTGATTACGACACTCTACCCTTAGAGCATTTTGAACCGATGGTAAGTAGTGTTATAAGCAAGCCTCTGAGTACATTTGATTGAATTAATTTTTCAACTTAGTCTTACTCAGTTTTAACGCAAATTTCACAAGTAAAAAACTTATTACTCCCATCAAAATTATTTGTAAATATGCTACTCTCTCCATCCTCATTGACAATAAAAAGTCATAAAGTCCATGCATAAAAGCAGAAATTATCCAACCTTGTAGTACTATGATCATTGGCAAATAATTTCTGTTTTTTATTATTTTTCCTTGATCCAACTGCATGCGAGATTTTGCTACAAAATAACCCATTGGTACACTCATGAAAGCATGAGCGGGAATGGTTATCACCGATCTGGTAGTTACAACAGCTAAACCAAACTGGTCCAAATAGTAAAAATTCTCCATTGTTGCAAACCCTAAAGAGACTAAGGCAGCATAGAGAATCCCATCAAATGGTTCCTCAAGGTGACGACTCGGATAAACTACGGCCAATAAAACAATCAATTTTGAAAATTCTTCATTAAATCCCACAAGAAACCAAAAACCTGAAGCAAATAGAGGAATTGATTTGCCAAATAATTCAATCTGAGGAACAGAAGCATACGGCCAAAATAGTGTATATTTTTCAATAGCATGATTCAGTAACAAAGCCAAAAAACCGCTTGTCATTCCACCGACAAATAATACCAACAACAACGGGAGGGATACTTTTTTGTAACGCTGAGAATGGTAAAACAACCATCCCCAGAGAATTCCTGGAACAAGTACAATACCCAAAATTGGCAACATTCCTTCTTACTCTATATGTTGAGATTGCTTTTGATTCATGGCATAGTTTTTTTGAAACAATATACTTTATTAAACTCTGTATTAACAAAGACTGCAACAACCTAGATGAAAGTCAAGAAAGATCCTAATGCAACGTAAACGTCTTTCCTTTCCCAAAAACTCTTCTGAAATTAATAATTATGCAAAAATTATCGGGGGAGGTAGATATTTTCGTAAAGTAAGTAATTCCCATATCAAAGAAATTCTTCGTCACAGTGAATTGATCACTTTGAATGCTGACGAGTATCTTATTCATAAAGATCAAAGCAATTCTCCGGAGTTAATTGTTCTGCTGGAAGGTTCCCTTGCAGTAAGATCTAAGAGACAATTTGTTATGCGCCTCAATAACCCCGGTGATTTGGTAGGCGAATTATCTGTCATTACGGGTGAATCAAACCACTTTGCTGATATAATCTCAGAAAAACTATCAAAAGTTGTAATTTTCCCTTATCACAAGTTCAAAGCAGACAATGATGACACTAAAGTTTCTGTCGCATATCTTATATTTTCCCACATACTCTCAGAGAAACTTAAACATGCTACAGCTCAGTCTCTATTGAAAAACAATCTCCGATCAAAGAGAGATTCATCGGCACTAATTGGTATCTTGGATACTGAAAAAAAGACACCTGCACTTATCAGTTCCACGCTTGTAAAAATATGGAACAAGGCAAATGTAATTCAAATTAAGTCTTTTAAGAATTTTGTTGGGAATCCACTTGAAAATAGTTTTGACCTCCTGATTATTGACCCCGAGAACTTAAATGGAGACAAAACTATAAATAACTTGAATGAAAAAATTACTGAAATCTGCAACTCATTTTCTGCACCAATTATGGTAATCAGTAGATTTTGTAGAAAAGAGAATAATCGGATATTTCTTTCAGGACTTGGTGTAACAGACTTCTTAAAAAAACCATTTTCTGAATTTGATCTGCAGCATGCACTTAAGAAATTTAGAAATGACTATTATCTCCAAAAAGAACTTAAGCAGGTATTAATCGAAGCAGATACAGACAAACTTACGGGATTGGCAAACCGCAGAAGTTTGGACGAATTCCTCGATGCACTGGTTACCATTTTTCCTGAAGAAAATAAGCCTTTTTCATTAATTATGGCCGACGTTGACCACTTTAAATATTACAATGATACACATGGACATCAGATGGGAGATATTGTACTGGTCAGCATTGCATCAATTCTTAAAAACAGTATTCGAAGAGGTGACTTGGCAGCCAGGTTTGGTGGAGAAGAATTTGTTGTTATCCTTCCAAATTGCTCTAAGGAAAATGCAGTACTGATTGGGAACAAGCTTTGCTCGGCAATTTCTGATCAGAATATACAGTTCCAAAAGCAACAGCCAATGGGGAATCTAACTTGTACTTTTGGTGTTGCAACATATCCTGATGATGCAGACACCAAAGAACTTTTGTTGAAAAGAGCTGATGAATGTTTATACGCTGGTAAAGCAAGAGGAAGGAATAAAGTAGTTGTTGCTTAAATTTTCTTCACTTTTATTTATTTATTACAATAATTATAATGATCTTGTATAATAACTTAAAACAGGCAATACTTTGTGTGATTTATAAAAAAACCCTCTTCCAATATTAATAAATTTATTCAACGAATACAGATGAAATAGATCATAAGTTTATAATGAAAACAAAATTCGCCAAAAAAGAAGATTTTTATAACGGTACCTGCAACAGAGCCTGGTGGATAGTAGACGCTGAAAGTAAGACGTTAGGGCGTTTGGCGACAAAAATAGCCGATACACTTAGAGGGAAAAATAAAGTAATTTTTTCTCCTCACGTAGACACGGGTGACTTTGTGATTGTGGTTAACGCTGAAAAAATTCTAGTCAGTGGTAATAAAAATGAAGATAAAATGTATTATCGGCACACAGGATATCCTGGAGGGATTAAGAGTACCAAATTTTATGAATTACAGAAAAAACATCCTGAGCGCATTATAGAGGGAGCAGTTAAAGGAATGATGCCAAAAAATGCTTTAAACAGACGCACTCTCCTTCGTTTAAAAGTTTATGCAGGCTCAACGCATCCTCATGAGTCTCAGGAACCCCAACCATTGAATATTTGATAAATGGCAAAATCTGCAACTGTACAGTATTACGGTACTGGACGTAGAAAAGACTCCGTTGCCCGGGTCTACCTAAGACCTGGTGAAGGAAATATTATTGTGAACAAACGACCACTTGAAAAATATTTCGGCAGAGACACCCTCAAAATGATCTTGCGCCAACCATTAGAGATTACTGATTCTCTTCAAAAATTTGATATCATAGTGAATGTCCATGGAGGCGGCTTATCAGGTCAGGCAGGTGCTATTCGGCATGGAATATCTCGAGCACTTCTTCTTGCTATGGAAGATTCCCGTGGAGCTTTAAAAAAAGAAGGTATGCTGACTCGTGACTCCCGAAAAGTTGAAAGAAAAAAATACGGACAACCGGGTGCCAGAAAAAAATATCAATATTCCAAACGCTGAACATACTTATTTTAACGAACATCTTCAAAGCAAGAGCGGAAACTGAATTTACTAGTAGTTTCCCTCCTTTTCATTAAATTAATCAGAAAGTTATGTGAGGCTCTGCATCGCTTTAAAAAAGCCGCATGGTCACAATTTTCTTCATAATCTGGACATTGGGGTCAGTTTTACTAACTCTAAATGTTTTCAGTCCACTGACAAATAGAAGTAGCTCCTCAGTTCCAGCAATACTTTTATCTTATGCAACTGGGTGGCTGATTGGTGACTTGCTTCCTCAATGGATCCTTCTTAATACCGGCATCCTTCTATTTTTTTCATTTTTTGATATTTTCAGCCACCCAATAGGCTGGACAGGACTTATTTTGCATCTTACCGGATGGTGCGCCTTAATACTTCGTCTATGGGTTATATTTAATTCACCACCAAGTCTTGACAAGAAAATGGAACAGCAGTTGGGTAATAGCTGGAATAATGCTGAATCAAACTTCAGGTCTCCTGAAAGCATATATGAAATTAACTGGTACAGTTGGTTAAACCCTAATATAATTTTTGATGATCCGAGGATAGAGATAATAGTAGATAAAGAATTTCATCAGGAAAATGATTTAAAGCTTAAACTGGATATTTACCGTCCAAGAAGCTCAAAAAAATTTCTTCCGGCAATTCTGCAAATCCATGGCGGAGGATGGATCAGCGGTAGTAAAAGGCAAGCAGCATTATTTATGTCGCACATGGCCGCACAAGGATGGGTATGTTTTTCAGCGGTTCACAGGTTCAGTCCAGAAATAGTTTTTCCTGAACATTTGATTGACATAAAGCGAGCTCTTAATTGGATCAGAAAAAACGCTGAAAAGTATGGAGTTGATCCAGGATTTGTTGTAGTAAGCGGAGGTTCAGCTGGAGGTCATTTGGCGTCATTAATGGCTCTCACACAAAATCAGCCGGAATTTCAGCCGGGATTTGAAAAGGCTGATACAAGTATTCAGGGATGCGTTTCCTTGTACGGAGTATACGAATTCAGTGAACCATTTAATGATGAAAAACTTTATCCTGCCAAAGCCAAACTGTTAGAGATTGTCTGCGGTGGAACTCCTAAAACCAAGCCTGATAATTTTAGGAAAATCACTCCTGCAAACTGGATTTCATCTGAGAATCCCCCTTTTTTGCTGGTTCAGGGAGATACAGACGCTTTGATTTCAGTTAACGAAGCTAAAAATTTCTTCGATGGTCTTAAGGCACAAAATTCAAAGAATTGTGCTATTTTGAATTTACCATTAGTGGAACATGCATTTGATATTTTTCCCACTTTGACCGCACAGTGCATAGTACCTATAATAGAACGTTATTTAATAATGCTTCATGAAAATTTCATTAGTAGTAAGGGTGAAAGATGAAAACGTATTTTGAAGATTAGAATTATTAAATCTGAGATTTAAACGAATCATTACCCAGTTACTTTATTAACTCAATGAATAAAAAAAATAAAAGATCCTACCCCGAACTTTCATCTGCCGGTATAGAAGCATCTTATCCTGTCAAAGTATTTGATGAATTTGGTAGGACTCGAGAAACTCACATAACAGGAGAGAGACCACTAACACTCTATATTGATAAACAGGAAATAGTTACCTTGATGACTCTTGGTAAAAATCCAGAACTACTTGTTATTGGATATCTATATAATCAGGGATTTATAAAGAAAAAAAATGATTTAAAATCAATTCAAGTTGACTGGGATATCGAATCTGCTGTTGTTGTAACCAACGGAGGAATTAGTAATTTAGAGAAAAGATTAGGAAAGCGCACAGTAACTTCTGGCTGCGGACAAGGTACCGTATTTGGTGACATGATGGAGGATTTAGATAACATTAAACTGAATGCTCCCGCTTTACGTCAATCATCATTCTACAGACTTTTGAAAAATATCCGAGAATACAATGAAGTTTATAAAAAATCAGGTGCTGTTCATGGTTGTGCTTTGTGCATAGATGAAAATATTGAGAAATTTATTGAAGATGTCGGGAGACACAATGCAACTGATGCTATTGCAGGTTATATGCTTTTGGAAGAGATAGACGGTTCTGACAAGCTTTTTTATACAACCGGAAGACTTACTTCAGAAATGATTATCAAAGTTGCTAAAATGGGCATACCCATTTTATTTTCACGTGCAGGAATCACAAAAATGGGTCTTGAACTCTCTCAAAGGCTGGGGGTTACCACAATTTCCAGAGCAGCAGGAAAACACTTTTTAGTATACAATGGTGCTGAAACAGTGATTTATGACGCAAAGCCTATAGAAAAAACCGGTTCGCGCTTCAATACTTCTGAAATTAGTGAAGAATCATCCGAGAATGATAGGAGGCGTGGGGCTGAATTAAGCAGATGATTAAAAAATTAAGAATTCTAAGATTTATACTAATAGCAGTCTACTGATAATTTTTTTCCACAGTAGAACATTAAGTTAACTTCACTTTTTTAAAAATCGCTCTACTATGAATTCTGCAATTTCATCTATTTTATTTAAATCCAGAATCTGAAGTTTAATTTTTTCAACTGGTGGTTCATCAGTAGCTATAGCAACCACACCTTTGACTTTCGGAAATAGAAAGGGCTTTCCTAAACTAGGTCTATGAAGTTCAATCTTCGCAAGCGGTTCATGCTTAAATCCTTCTACTAGAACTAAATCAAGTTCCTCAAGGGATAAATGAGGAAGCAGTTCATTCAGTGAGTGTTTATTACTTCTATCAGGCGACTCATGCACCAGAGCCCATCTTTTTGTCGAAGCTACCAACATTTCACAGGCACCTGCCTTGCGCAGTTCATAGCTGTCTTTACCCGGCTGATCTATATCAAATAAGTGATGTGCGTGTTTGACCAATCCAATTTTCAAACCTATATCTCCTAAAACAGGGATCAACTTAGTAAGAAGGGTTGTTTTACCTGTTCCGCTATAAGCACAAAATCCAAGCATGGGGGGAATTTGCTGATTCATTTTATGTTGTTAAATAATGATAATCTTTGAAAATGATTCTTTAAGAAATTCAATTTGAAAAATAATAGCCTTTAATCCAGTTTGCCGTCTGAAAGACTAAAATGACTATCTATCAGACCATCCATAATATTAGCATCATGACTTGTTATGACTATAGACATACCGTCAGATTTCATGCGTTTTAATAAATCCAAGGCCTGTTCACGTGATTCAATATCCATATTGGCCAAAGGTTCATCAAGTAATAGGACTTTAGGGTTTAATATCCAGGCCCTGGTAAAGGCTACTCGCTGCTGCACTCCTCCGGATAAGGTTTTTGCCTGATGTTTTGCTACATTTGCCAGTCCGGCCCACTCAAGTGCTTCTTTAACCAATTCACGAATTTGTTTGCGATTTAAACTAGTAAAGCGTAAGCCATAAGAAACATTTGATTCAACTGTACCACTTAGCAAATATGGCTGCTGGTGCAAGTAAATAATTTCTTTTCGAACACTTCGTATAGTACTTTTCCAGCTTTGAATTTTACCAGAAAATGCAATTTCTGCATGAGATGGTGTTTCAAGTCCAGCTATTATCTTAAGTAATGTAGTTTTTCCAGAACCATTATTTCCAGTAAGCAAAATACATTTCCCAGGATACAAAGAAATATCCACGTTCCTAAGAATTTTCGCTTCGGCAAAAGTTTTTTCTATACCACGAAAAACTACCAGAGGTTGGATCATTTGCTCATTCCCTGTTTTCCTTGTACATAAGTAAGAAAAGTTGTTAACACAAACGCCAGAGCTAATAAAACTATCCCCAGTGCTATTCCCTGTGCAAATTCTCCTTTGCTGGTTTCTAATGCTATTGCAGTGGTAATATTTCGAGTATAACCTAAGATATTACCTCCTACCATCATAGAAATACCTACCTCAGAAATAATTCTGCCAAAGCCAGTCAACACCGCTGCAAGTAATCCAAATCGTACTTCATATAATACTGTTAGAATGGTATACCACCAAGGCACACCTAAAGTTATGGAAGTTTCACGAACTCTGGGATCCGCAGCATTAATAGTTGCGAAACCTAAAGCCACCAGAATGGGGAAGCAAAGAAGAATCTGGCCTATAACCATTGCAGTTTGGGAAAACAATAGCCTAAGATCACCAAATGGCCCCTGCCTTGTGAACATGACATAAAGGAATAATCCTATTACAACGGTAGGTACAGATAGAAGTGAATTAAATACAGCAAGAATTACTCTTTTTCCAGGGAAATTACCATTAACGAGTGAATATGCAATCAGCATAGCAGGAGGAGTGGTCAGTACGATTGCTTTGAGGGAAACCGAAAACGAAAGTATAACAATAGACCATAGCTCTGTATCTCCAGCCACCAGCAAATGTAAAGCTTTCTTAGAAGTAAATAGTATTCCTTCCATTTCAATTTCTCACTGCAACTGGTATGAATAGTATCTGATCATTTATTCGAAAATTTTCGATTTTTTCTTGACCACCAATTGATGTGATCCATGCAATCAAGGACATTGCTCCCAAATAATTTATTCCTGAATGTCGAGCCGGATTAACTGCAATGATGCTGTATTGGTTATGAAGTCTCTTGTCTCCATCGGCCAATAATTTTAATGAAAGTTTTGATTTAAAAGCCAACCAGGTTCCTCTGTCAACAATCGTATAGGCATTCAATTCATCAGCTATTTGAAGAACACGTCCCATCCCGTGACCTGCCTCACGATACCATGATTTATGCGGTTTAAGTCCTGCTTTTTCCCATAAAACAAGTTCCTTTTTGTGTGTTCCGGAATCATCACCTCTTGATATGAAAACATTTTTTCCAATGAATATTTTTTTGAGAGTATTTATTGCATCACTTTCACCCTTAATTCCTGCAGGATCAGACTCTGGTCCGACAAAAACAAAATCATTATACATCACAGCTCGCCTGTTTACTCCATATCCTGCCTGAACAAATCTTTTTTCTGCCTCAGGTTCATGAACCAAGAGAACATCAACATTCCCATCCTGTCCCATCCGCAGTGCTTGTCCTGTGCCTGCGCTTATAACAAGTAGCTCATTACCGGTTTCCTTTTCAAAATAAGGCAATAGCTCCTTGATCAGTCCAGAGTTATCTGTACTTGTAGTTGTTGCCAGACGAACTGG
>CACERX010000005.1 GCA_902562015.1 uncultured SAR324 cluster bacterium | reverse complement strand
CATCACTCCTGCAGATTCATCAACTTTTCCTTCGGCCACACTTTCAATCAGAATCGGTGTCTTGAATAGAGAGGTGTTTTTTGTCCGATCAGTTCCTCAAGTCTGGCTTCGAAAGTATCTCTAAATTCATGAAATTCACCTTCCATTGAATCTAGGCTATTAACTAGCTCTTCAGGTAGCCTTCCAGTTAATGATTTTTTTGTTTTTTCATTGACTTTGAATCCGGTCTTAAGATCAACCTGCGGTTTATTAAACAAAGAAAGATAAACAAAAAAACAGAACAGCAGAGTAATCAGGTCAGCAAAGGTGACTATCCACTTAGTCTCAACGCTTCTTTTTTTCTTTTCACCAAACATTTTTTCTTCTTAACAAAACCGATTTTCAAAATTTAGTTTTCCTTGAAAAACGCCAAAGTTAAAACCAGCGATATTTTGAAATACGAACCATTATCCATACTGCTCATCAAATTCATCCCGCTTGTGAGGCAGGAAATTATGAAGTTCCTGAAGAATTGTATAAGGCGCCTCACGTCGTGCTATTCGATTAACGCTTTCACGAACCATTTCCAGCAGTATAAGATTGGATTCCTTAAGCTGTTTCCGTTTTGATGCAATGGGCAATAAAATCATGTTTGACAGAATTACCCCATAAAGAGTCGTCAGCATCGCAATTGACATAGCCTGCATAACTGAACGAATACTTCCTGTTTCTGCAAGCATAAGAACCAGGCCGACGATAGTTCCGACCATGCCGAATGCTGGCGCAGCAGTTCCCATAAAATCGAAAATTTCAATTTCTTCATCTGCCCGCTGTTCGTACATTTGCACTTCCGCATGAAGTATCTGCTCCAGTGATTCTTGCTCAACCTGTTCGCGGACTATAAGTCCCTCAATCCAGCGACGCATAAATGGATTCTGCAGACTGCTGATATCATCATTGGTAATCCGCTTACCACTGAACCTTTTTTCAGCGATTAACTTGGACTGATCATAAATTTCCTGAGTTGCTTCTTCTGCTATATCTGCAGCAAAAACCTTCGGTATGCTTTTAAAACATCTGATTGTCTTTGTGAACGGGAACGCAACAAAAGTGGCTGAGAGAGTCCCGCCAAAAACTATTAAAAAAGACTTGATATCAAAAAACCTTAAAATTTGAACAACGTACTTGTTGATTGCTTCGGCAGAACCTGTGCTCTCAAGGAAGAGTGCAACATTAGAAAATTCTGCTGGAAACAGTATCCCAACGAGAATGAAAAAGGCTCCGGATATAAAGCCGATTAAAGTACCTAGTCTATCTGCGCTTGATTGTTTCATGCTTCTACTTCTTGTTTTTCCCAAATTTTGCCAAGTTCAACGTGAACATGGCGCATAAATACATTTCTGTGAAGGTCCCTAAGTTGGTCTATTCTAGTTTTTGACTCCTCGTCTTCATTTCGCTCTTTTTCAAAGCCTTCTAACTGTTCATTGTAATATTTCTTAGTATCTTCGGGATATTCCTTCATTATTTTGTCAATAACTGATGTATGAGAATCAAGTAGAATGTAGGGAACGGAAACCTTAGCTCCCGTAACCAATCTTGACCGCTCAAACCGTTCCATCACCCTACTAATAAGTGCTTCATCTATGAACTCACTATTTTCTAAATCTTCAAAAGAAAGGCTCCTTTCTCTTATCAGTTCAACTGCATCTTTGGCGATTGCGGCAAGTTCAGGATTTTTCTTTTTAAGTTCATCTGCGCTACCAAGGATATCTTTCCACTGTTCAGAGCTTATCTGACCAGAAAGTTCTCCAACCCTACCTAGACCATCAAACGGCATTGGTAATTTCTTTGCCAACTCGGCAAGTTCATCTGCCAATCCCTGTAATTCATTTGGAGTTACTTTTATGTCCTTCATAGTTAAGACAATCCCTAGGGCATCTTCCTCAGGCAAAGCCTTTAGGATATCAGCCATATCTCCGGGGTCCATCTGACTGAAAACAATAGCCTGGCTATGAGGTTTAACTTCTTTTAGTAAATCAATACGTACTCGTTTTGGCATCCTATTGATAAATCCAAAGTAATCAATTTTTTCCTCGTCTTCATCTCCTTCTGCTTCATCTTCAGGAAGTGCAAGTTCTTCTTCCTCTTCTTCTTCTTCAGGCGCCATGGCCTCAATTGCAGTAGCCACTTTCCCTAATGTATCCTGAAGCGGATGTTCTTCTTCTTCTTTTTCACGCGTACTGCGCGAAACGAAGAAAAATAATACCAGAGTCAGAAGAAGTAGAATTGCAAGAGTACCCAAAATAGCCCATTGCACAGGTGTGATAGCATCTGTCCCTTCAGGTTCATACTCTGGAATTAATTCTTCAACCCCAAGCATTTCATATCCGGGTGGGAAAGCTGCACTGATATCAACAGCACGCTTGAGCTTTTCCTGTGCCGAAGTCGGTTCATCCTTATTCAAATCAGAACGAGCCGCAACCAACAAGTTAACGTATTCAACAAGTTTTGAAGAAAAATCAGGACGTTCAATTTTTAACTTTTCCAGAACAACCGATTGTTCGAAACGATCCTGAGATTTTAATTCTGAAACTTCTGAACGAACGCGCTGCTCGATCTGATCCAAATCTACCGAATTGTTTACCGTCAAAATTATTGTTCGATAATTAAGTATGGTTTGTACATCCTTATCCTCAGTTGCTATTTTAACTCCTGGGACAAGATCACTTTCTTTTTTTATCGGATCATTATCCAGGAATGAGTGAAGGACAACTGATACATCAATATATTCTTCCCGCAGAGCTTTACGCAATATTTTGTGAATGCGTTCACGAAGTTCAGGCTCAGGCCTGCTGCGGCTTAGATATTCAGCTGTTAAAGACTCAAAATTCAGGATCATCAGCATAATTACAGTGCCAATGCACTTGAAAAATGAATGTTTTGTGTACAAAAAATTTTTCATAAAAATAACATGGATACTGCAAAAAAAAAATTAGTGCAGTAAAAGCCCTTAAAATAAAAAAAATTTAACCTTTATTTCTATCTTTTTTTGCAGTAAAAGTCAAGGAAATATATACTTTAAACTACGGGGTTTTTTTATATCAATAATCTAGTTAAAAAAATGGCATTTTAGCAGAGTTTGCAATGGATTTGCATTAAACATAAAAAAGAAAAATAGTCGCTAAATTTCACATTCAATTTAATTCTTGAGTGACTGCTTTATTCCAATAAATAAGAGCACTTATAAAAATAGGTTTTGGAGGCTGTTCTTTTTTAGCTTTCATTGTAGTTAAATTGATCTGAAATTTTATGCTTTTAATAGATTTTAATTTCTTTAAAGAAATTGATATCCGTTGCAATAGTAAAATACTTGAGTTAGTCTAGTTTTGTAAATGGCTTGCAAAAGAGTTTACATTGCTTTAATAGTTGTATTTATAAAACTTAAAAATGTGGATAACTATTTATCATCTAAATGGAAAAATGAGAATTTTTGCTGCTTACTTTGTTTTTCTATCAATAATCATTGCCGGGTGTTCTTCTATAACTTCAAATAATACAATAAATAATGAAGGGATAGAGGACGAAGCTATGAAGGACCAGGAACATAAGAGAAATATTGAAGAATTGGAGCTGCAGCAAAGTGAATTACTAGAAGGTCTATTGGAAGAAGAGACTATTGAAGAAACTATATCTGAAGTTACTGATGTTAGCGAACAGTCCACAAATGAAGAGGTTGATCCTGAACAAGGAGATCGAAGTCAATTGTTAGCAATGACAGTAGAGGAAACTGAAGAAGTTATTGAAGCTGAACCTAAAGAAAATGAATTCTCCACTGAAGAGGAAAAGAAAGAGCCCTCTTTGATGGAACTTTTAGAATCCTCTTTCGAAAAAGATACTTCTGAAGATACTACAAAAATAACTGCTCAGCAGGAACCACAACTTCCTCCTACCCCCTCATTGCCTAAAGAACTAGCTGTAATCCCTCCACCAGAAAAAGAGCCTGATACTCAAACGTATAAGCCACAATCACCACTGGCTATTTCCTCATCAAGAAAACTTGTGGCCTGCAATCTGGTTTCTGAATTAATGGATGAAATTCATAAGCGTCTTCAGAAAACAAAAGACATCACCATTGCAGACAGGAGGCTCAGAGACAGTAATAATGACCGTTTGATGCCTGTTATATATTTTGACTTTGATCAGATAAAAATCAAACCTGATTTCAGAGAAATGCTTCGTCAGCAGAGCTCTTGTGTTATGAAAGAACTAGAGGCACGCGGAGATATGGTTATACAAATTGAAGGTCATGCAGATGAAAGAGGAAGCGATGAATACAATATCGCTCTCGGACATCGCCGCGCAAATGCAATAGCTAACTCGATTATGGCCTACCTTACCAACCCGGGAATTACTCAAATAATTAGTTATGGTGAGGAATTTCCGCTTGTCCCTCAATCCAACAGGAATGCATGGGCCAGAAACAGAAGAGTAGAATTCACTTTACTGCTTAAATAATAAATATGTAAATGGATTTTTTTTCACTCCCATTTACTACAAATTTCAGCAGTATTGCTTTTGGAGTTCTTGCTGTACTTCTGGTTGCTTCAGTGATTGTCTGGGTAACACTTTTCATGAAAATAATAAGCCTTGTAAGAACCAAGTACTTGCAAGCACGAGCTCTCAAGTTTCTTGAAACTACCAACAGGGTAGATGAACTTTGGCTGCGTTTCAGCAAGATGCCCAAAAACCCACTTCAGGAAATGTTTATTCTTAGCAACCGTGAAGTGAAAGAATTCCTTGAGGCAAATCCTGAATCCAACTATGGTCACCGCAGAGAGCTCATGGACAGACTGGAACGCATGCTTGAAGGTAGAATACTGCTTGCAGAAAAAGATTTGAATGCCGGACAGGCACTACTCGCTACCATAGGAGTAACTTCACCATTTATTGGTTTATTCGGCACAGTTGTAGGCGTAATCAATACATTCATCAGCATTGCTGAACTCAATTCAGTTGAACTTTCCGTGATAAGTCCAGGCATCGCTGAGGCCCTAGTCGCTACTGCTGCAGGATTATTTGCGGCAATTCCAGCAACTCTTGGATATAATCTGTTTCGTGCTACAATCCGTGGAATGACTGAAACGATGGATTATTTCGCTCTACAGTTGCTCCATTACCTGCAAAAACAACTGCTGCCCAAACAATGAGGAAATTCAGACACGCACGACGATTGCGTGGGGAGCTTATGTCGGAAATAAATATTACTCCATTTGTTGACGTGCTACTGGTACTGCTGGTATCCTTCCTGATTTCAGCACCACTAATGACGCTTGCTCTCCCCATTCAACTTCCTAAAGGCAAAATAAAAGAGCGTGCCCCAGATTATGAAAAATCAACATTGGCAGTAGTCAATAAAAGTAATCAAATTTATATTAATAATAAAATATATTCAATAAATACTCTGGCCAGGTTTTTAAAAGGCAACAAACTTGAATTGGAGAAAAGCCTACCGGTATACCTGCAGGTCGATGAGCAAGTGCCTTACAAGATTTTGATTGATGTAATGCTCCTATTTAAAAATGCCGGATTTAGACAAGTTGGGCTTGTAATAAAACAGGACTTTTAAAACTGTTTACCTCTAAGGCATTACTCTAAACAACAAAACCCGATGAAATTGATGATGGTTGCCGGCGAAGTCTCTGGAGATGTTCATGGGGAAGGTCTGATAAGGAGTTTGCGTGAGAATCATGCAGATGCCGATTTATTCGGTATTGGCGGCAAAAAGATGATTAGAGAAGGTTTTCGTCCATACTTCATGCTTGACACATTGCAAGCGCATGGATTGGTTGAGCTTACAGGACATCTTCCAAGACTTTACAAAACTCTCTGGAGAATGCGAGCTGCTTTGGAGGAGGAAAGGCCAGATGCCCTTGTTTTAATTGACTATCCCGGGTTCAATCTCAAACTTGCTGCCTATGCCAGTGAAAAAGGTATACCAGTAATATTTTTCAACAGTCCTCAAATTTGGGCATGGAGAAAAGGCAGACTGGATACAATCAAGCGAGTTGTTGATAAGATGATTGTGCTATTTCCTTTTGAAGAGAATATTTATCAGCAGGCTGGCGTAGATGTCAGCTGGGTAGGTCATCCGCTGCTTGATGAGATCTCTGTGGATAGTAACTCAACATCATTTCGAGAAAATTGCGGATTGCGCTCAGACCTCCCGCTTTTAGCAATTGCGCCTGGGAGTCGTCCAAGTGAAGTGAAAAAACATCTACCAATAATGTTGGAAGCACTACCGGAAATCGAAAAAAAAATTGGTGAATTTCAATGCATTATACCTTTAGCAGAATCTCTAGATTTTGAACAAGTCAGGAGCAAATCTGAATCTTCATCTGTTCACATTACGGTAGTTCAGGGACAGTTCAATGAATCGGTCATGGCATGCGATGCCGCTGTAATCGCTTCTGGAACAGCCTCACTGCAAACAGGGCTAGCCCTGAAACCTTTTGTAATTGTTTATCGGGTTTCACCGCTGACATTCATGATTGCAAGGCTTCTAGCTGAGACAAAGTATATCGGAATGGTAAATGTTCTGGCAAATAAAGAGATTGTTCCTGAATTGCTGCAGAGTGAATTCACAGCAAGAAGTATCTCAGATCACGTTGTTCGTCTCTTGCATGATAATGACTATCGTGAAACAATGATTTGTGAATTGGAAAAAATCGAGCAGAAGCTAGGTGAACCAGGAGCATACAAAAGAGCCGCAAAGTGTATTGAAGATTTCATAACTTAATGAATAATTTACTATTGTAAAAATAACCAGAAATAAAGACCAGGACATAAATAATTAATTAGAATTAAAAAAAGCAATAATCTAATGGGAACTTCCAAAATATCGTTTGAAACTGAAAATATTGCCAGAAAACTGACAAAAGATTTATCAGGAGATGAAGCTGTAAAGCAGCTGTTTGAGGCAGAAATGGGAATCGACCGGTCTGTGGTTCACAAGTTATTGAGTGAGGCCTTGAGAAACGGGGGGGATTTTGCTGACCTGCACTTTGAATACAGCACGCGAAGTTCTGTGGTAATGGAAGACGGGATAATCAAAAATTCCGCAGTTGCAGTCGTCTCTGGAGTTGGAATCAGAGTGGTACAAGATGACCAGACAGGTTATGCATACAGTGAAGACTTTGACTTGAAACCTATGATGCATGCAGCAAGAACGGCGGCTTCAATTTCTTCAAGAGGAGAAATTTCATTGGACAATGCTTACCGATTTAATGAGCTAATTCCAAAAGATTATTATCCTGTACTTGAAACGGTAACCGATATGGAGTTGGTGCAAAAAATTGAACTGGTCCAACGTACTGAGGCTGTTGCACGAAACTATGACAAAAGGATTAATCGTGTTACGGTGGCAATGATGGATGCTATAAATCTAACGCAGGTTGTTACTTCAGAAGGTCAAATTATGCGGGATACAAGACCTATGTTCCGTATGAATGTCCATTGCATATCCCAGGAGGGTGACAATATTCAGAATGGCACATCAGGAATTGGTGGTCGTGTCGGTCTTGAGTACCTAAAAAAAGCTGATTACCCCTTAATTTTGGGAGAGCAGGCAGCTTCTGAAGCAATTCTGCTTTTAGGGGCAAAGCAGGCTCCGTCAGGATTGATGCCAGTTATTTTGGGGCCAGCACAGTCCGGTATCCTTCTTCATGAAGCTGTTGGACATCCTCTGGAAGCTGACTTTAACCGTAAAGGGACATCAGCATATAGCGGGCGTATAGGAGAAAAAGTAGCTTCAGATTTGTGTACAATTTATGATGCGGGAACTATTCCGCATGAAAGAGGATCTATCAATTTCGATGACGAGGGTGTCCCATCTTCTGAAAACCTTTTAATCGAAGAAGGAGTTTTAAGAAGCTATATGCACGACCGGATCAGTGCAAGACACTTCCGTACTAATCCCACAGGAAATGGGCGCCGAGAATCATATGCTCATTACCCTTTACCCCGCATGACATCAACTTACCTTGCAAAAGGAAATTCTGATCCAGAAGAAATCGTCGGATCAATAAAAAAGGGGGTTTTCTGTCAGGAATTCAGCGGCGGTCAGGTTGATATTTCAAATGGAGACTTTGTCTTTGTCCCAACAGTTGCGTGGCTTGTTGAGGATGGGAAAAAGACCGTTCCAATAAAAAATTTCACCTTGATTGGGAATGGACCTGACGCAATGTCGAAAGTCAGCATGGTGGGAAACGATTTTGCCATGAGTGAAGGTATCTGGACCTGCGGTAAAGAAGGTCAGAACGTGCCTGTCGGTGTCGGACTGCCCACATTACTAGTTTCGGAAATGACAGTTGGAGGCATGTGACTCGAGAGAGAAAAGATTTGAATCTTTTCATCACCCTTTCAATCTGTTTGCTCGCCTTCTCCAAGTTTTACAATTTCACAGCTCAAAACGGCAAGTTCCATTCGATCCAGAATATGCTCGTCCAGCAGCGGCTGATAATTAAGTTTTTCTTTAGAACGAGTTCCGACAGAAGTAGCAGAAAGTTTGTGTTTTTCCACAAATTGATCAAGTTGTTCAGCTAAACGAGAAGACTCTGAAGAAATTTTCTTTAATTGGTTTGAAGCTTTTATCCAATCTTTTGAAAAATTCGCCATTTCATATAGTCTATTAAAGCTAAAGCGCTTTTCAGTCTCAACGTTCTTTCCAAATAAACTTGCCAGCCCCATCGAGCCTGCTTTGTCTCCCATACGATGCAAAAATGACTGTTTACTTTTAAAAATTTCAAACAAATCAAAAGTGATGATTCTTTCCTCGCCTGCGTCTTTTACAGGTCGTTTAAGATCTTTCAGCCTTAACTCACGCCTGTTGATATCTTTCAACAATCTTCTTCTGGAATTATTTAGATTCTGATATTCATCTTCATCTTCCAAATGGGACTTTTCAATTTTATTTATCTCACGCATTAATTCATTTAATTTATTCTTAACTTCCTCCAACGATTTTTCTTCATTCATAATTTTTGATTTGTTATAATCCTGCTGCTGAACTTGGCGTTCTTCCTTTTTGCTTATGAGCGTTTTTTTTCGTAAGGCAACTCTTACAGGAAAAGAATCGTCGGTGAATTTCCATGAATTAAAAAAAACAATATCCACATTTTCAAAATCAGGTGAATGAAAAATCAAATCTCCGACACTGGCATCTTTAAATTCTTCAGCGTTCTCTTCACGGAAAGCTTTTAATTTTTTTGAAAGCTCCCTTGTAGGCATATAGGAAAGATACTTCCGACTGAAATCAATTTTCACAAGACCATCAATGGTTCGCTTTTCCAAGTCGTCAATTATCATGACATAAATCAAGCCTTTCATCAGTTTATCTAAAACTGCGACTCCTGTGATTTTCTCAATTGCTTCGGTGAGAATATATCCTATGCCCTGATAGTAAGGTATTTCAACTTCAGCAATTTTTTTATCAAGGCTGCCCATTAGTTTTTCATACTTGACCATCATTTCCTTTTTTTTACGCAAAATCGCATCTGTTATCGCAAGCTTTACAAAAGCAGGATTTTTCTCACGATCCTGACACGTCTGCTGAACTTCTTTGAAACGTTCAACAATTTTTTTCAGTCTCTCAGAGCTATCTGCATTAATCTTTTCAGGCTGCACATCAGGTATTCCAAGTACACGAAAAATTAATTTAGCAGAATTAATATCAGGAGTTTTGCCTTTTGGAATATCTCCTGGAAATGTCAAAATCCAGTGAAATTTTTTCTGCTTTTCTTCCGGGAAATTTAATTCGTCAATTGCAGCTATAACATCTAACTCATATAAACGATCAACTAGGGGTCTCATATAGGTTTTACGTAAATCCTCGCTTAGAAGCATCAATATTTGCTTATCATTCTTGCCTACTAAGCCGGACTGGGCATTACCACCCTTAGCTTGATCCTGAAAATTTAATTCACTCATCATCATCTAAATGAAAATGTTTCAGATTTTCCTTTGTAAGAATTTCTCTATCATCAAATGTTGCTTTGATTTTTGCAGAATTTACTTTTAGCTCCTTATACTCTTCTGTACCTTCCTGGAGCTTACCTTCAGTGTCATAATTGTCCATGAATTTCATGTACTGTGCAGCGGACTGTAAATCATTAAAGTAGATTTTTATCTGAAAAAGCAACACACAAACATGAAGAATAACAGGGGATTCAAGGCTTTCAAATATTGATTCCAAATCTTCAACAACTTTTTTCAAATTAGCTTCGGCATGTTCTCTGTCCTCATTTTCCATAAGCAGTTCAGACTGGACCATAAGCATTGAAACCTTTCTACGAATGGCTTCGCGCTTCTTTCTATCATCGGTTTCGATATTTGCCAAATGTTCAAATGTAGCGGCAGCCAAATCATAGGAAAGGATTCCCTCTTCTAAATCCCTCTCTTCTCCGAAATATTTTTCTCCTAAATCCTGTGCTTTTTTAAGAAAAGGGTTAATTTTCTCAGACCATTCTTTTGAAAATTTTTCGTAATCAAAGTGAGGATTATCTGTTTCTAAACGTTTAAAATCTTCCTTATGATTGCTTGAAAAACCACATTTAGAACATGATGCAACATCGATCAGACTATAATTGCAAAAATCCAGTTCACCTGCAGAACTTATATATGTCGGAATTCCAAAAATATTTGATTTTGTTTTCATACTTTTTGACTGCAATACATAGAAAGGGACTTCAGGATTGTCACAAACATAGCAGTGTAATTTACTTCCATGCAGAGAATTTTTCTTTGTCTCAATATACCCCCCTTTTGAAACTACGGCATAGTTTTCTGGGTCAAGGATTTGCAAAATTCCATGCTCGAATGCAATTTTCTGCTCAAAAGTCGCCCGCACCATGTAGCACCCACCATCATATTTAAGCTGGCGTTGATTTAACATCTTACAGACAATTACATTCCAGTATTCTTCTTCACTGTCCGTCGGTTCTTGAGATTGATGAATTTTACTTACTCGCAGCATTATTTTTACCTTCGGCATCAAAGGTTTAGTCAGGCGAAACGTAAAACCACTTTCGTCAACATTTGTAAGAATTACTTTTACTTTTAATTTGCCTGTCTCGATTATTCCCTGAGGCAGGTCTCTTTCAAGAAGTGAGCGGGCACTTTTCCAGAATTTTGAAAGTATCTCATCACTGAATCCAAGAAATTTTCCGGTTAAGAGAAAAAACTCAATTTCTTTTGATGACAAATCAGAATCAGCAACCATCAGCTGTGCAAGATACTTAAGCATCAGGAATGCCTGTTTGGAATCTATTTCAAGTGGACTTAACTCAGGTAGAATACCACTTTTTACAATGGCCATTATCTTACTTATCTCATCTTTGTTATCAAGAAAATTGATAGCTTCTTTCAAAAATTCAAGTTCTGTCTGGTCAGCACGCCCATCAGCAACAATCATTCCGGCTATAGAACTTGCAAACCAGTTTTTTTCTGCAGATGACATATGCTCGACATCAGGTAGCTGCATTTTAAAAATCCCTTTTAATGTTTTAACTTCTTAACAAGCAGGTCATAACCCGTAGCTTATTCCAATAAGGTAGCTCGAAGAGCCCAAACGCTGATCATTAGGACCACTTCCGCTGGAACCATCAATAGTCAAAAATCCTACTTCAGTCCAAATTTCCGGAAAAAGTTCCATACCAATCCTGTACTCTGATACTAAAGAGCTCCCATATTTACGCTGATCACCAATTTCATATTCTGTGTTGGCAAAGCCAATTCCCGCACTAATTTTCATATCATCTGATAAAGGATGCTGGACATTTGCGAGAAATCCAAGGTGACTTGAATAAGATTCAGGCTGGTTCCCACTGCTATCAAACATACTGAACGTTTGTTCTGAAAACATTACCTTAAAGCCCCAATAATCGCTTTTCCACCACTCCCCCCAGAATACCCGGTTCTCCAATTGTAGCCGACTCCTGTTGGCGCTGTAATGTGGGTTTGAAAGTAGTATCAGGTCTAAACCAAATTGCCAAGAAGGTAATTTTCTGCCCACACCCCCAAATACAGTTGGTGTTGATATGTCATTTTCTTCATTTTGTACTTCAGAAACAGAATCATGATAATTCATGTTTTGCTGCGCTAGTGAATCTATAACGCTAGCCAATGTCATCCACAAAACCGCAAAAACAAATCTGAAGGTTCTTGCTTTGAAATAATTAAACATTTTCTACGTTATCTTTTGTTTAATTATTGACTCCATACAGGTCTACGTTTGCTGAAAAACGCATCTATTCCTTCTTTTACTGATTCAGTTTCCCATGCATCGGCAAGCTTTTCAATTGTATATTCTCTAACATCCTGAGGTCCCTTCCCACGAACTTCTGAAATTAGGTTTTTTGTGGAAGAAACAGATTCCGGAGCACAACGAAGAAGCTCTGTAATTTCCTTCTCAATTTCTTCTTCCAAGAATTGACTGGATACAGCTTTTGCAACCAAGCCAAAACGAACTGCTTCTTCTGCTGAAAATCGATGTGCGTTAAGCATAATTCGCCTGGCGTTAGCTGCTCCAATTCGTCTAATGACAAACGGAGAAACTGTAGCTGGCAGCAGACCCAGAAGGACTTCTGTCAGTGAAAATTCCGCATCTTCTGCGGACACAGCAAAATCGCAGCATGAAATCAAACCTATGGCTCCTCCGAAAGAATGTCCGTTTATCTTGCCTATAAGAGGCTTGTTTAGCTGGTCCAACTCATTCAGCATTTCTGATAACTCTGTCGCTTCAGCAATTCTGTTTTCGCGATTTTGAGTTGAAATTTTTTGCATCCAGCGCAGGTCCATGCCAGCGCAAAAAGTCTTTCCTGCCCCTGTAAGAATAACTCCGCGAAGTTTCGAATTTGAATTTAGTTCTGCAATAATTTTTCGCATTTCACGAATCATCTCAAGACTTACCGCATTATGAAATTCGGGACGGTTCAGAGAGAGCGTAGCTATGCTACGCTTGTCAATAGTTAGTGTAATTGATTGGTCATTCATAATGTAATTGGGGGAATTGTACTAAAAATGTGTCATTATCCACTATAAGTAAATAACGGCAAGTTTTTGTGGGAAGTCATAAGTTTTATAATTTCATATAATAAAATTAAATGAATTTGCAATTATTTTCAAAATTTATCAGATTACACTCTTCGCTCAAAATTTTAGTAGTACTTATAAAAATAAATTGCTTATGATCAATAGGAACTCATTATTTTTATTTTGCAAAATAAAAATTTAGGCAGGAATTCACCCTGAAAGAAAATTGCAGGGTATTAAGTTAATAGACTGAATTAATCCGAAGACATCTAATTGATGATGTTTTTTTGAATACATCCTAATATAGGAAAACAAAATGCTGATTTTAATTCAATAGGGTTTTTAAAATTCAATTTGTAAATCGTAATCTTGCTATATTAATTTTTATAGAAATAACATATAAAAAATGTAAATTGTAGTTTTTTTTAATGCTTAATTTCATCCTAAACTTTAAATTGTATAGTCAATATAAACTTTATTAATACTCTGCAATAATGATCACTCAACTGTCAGCTGAATTGAGACTAAAATTACTGCGCGTAGCAAGGCAGTCACTTGAAAATTTTATGGAAAATGGGGATCACATTCAATTTCAAACTGAAATCCCGGAATTGCTTGAAACACGGGCGGTATTTGTTACGCTGAGGAAAAGGAGTAATGGAGACATTCGTGGCTGCATTGGTCATTCCAAACCACGATATCCTTTGATAGAAGCAGTTGCAAAAACAGCAATATCATCAGCCGTGGACGACTCCCGTTTTTCTCCCCTTAAAATTGATGAATTACCAGATTTGTTAATTGAAATAAATGTACTTTCTCCTATGGCTCCATCTAAACCTGAAAATGTTGAAATTGGGAAGCACGGCTTAATGATTAATAAAGGTTCCAAGGGCGCCCTTTTTTTACCAGAAGTGGCAGTTTCAAATGATTGGGACCTTAATACCTTCTTTGATGAACTATGTCGCAAAGCTGATTTACCTAAAGAGAGTTGGAATAATCGTTATGCCGAAATATACGTTTTTGAGTCTGAAGCATGGGGTGAAAATGATTTCCCCAGTTGATTTTGTTTTTCACAAACTTCGACCTATAATTTTTTCAAGTGATGCCGAAACTGCACATGAAAGAATGCTGTCTTCGGTTGAGATGATTTCAAAATTTCCTGGAGTAATCCCTTTTTTGAGATGGCAATTCCAGGAAGAATCTCCCATTCTAAATACAAATCTTTTTGGGATAAAAGTAAATAATCCAATAGGCCTTGCTGCAGGATTTGACAAAGACGGACGTATATATCCATCTTTATTCGCTCTTGGTTTTGGTTTTGTGGAAATAGGTACAGTAACTCCACTTCCACAGTCAGGAAATTCCAAACCCCGCATTTTCAGGCTTCTGGATGACCATGCTTTGGTTAACCATCTAGGTTTCAACAGTCAAGGTATCCAGAAAATGTCCGAAAACCTTTATCTTAGAAACAAAATATATTCTCTAGAAAAGTCTGAAAAAATCAAAAAATACTTTGAAAAACAAGAAAAATCTTCATCCTGCATGTTAGGAATAAACATAGGTAAAAATAGAGATACATCTCTGAAAAAAGCACGGGAAGATTACGTGTCAGCACTAAGCGCACTTCATCCCTTTGCGAATTATTTTACTATCAATATCAGCTCTCCAAACACAGAAGGGCTTAGAAGTCTTCAGGAAAAACAAATGCTCCGTGATTTACTGGAATCTGTTTGTTTACGAAGGGAAAAACTTGACCAGAATAACATCCTGCAAACTCCCTTGCTTATAAAACTCTCTCCGGATCTAGATGATAAAGGTCTGCAAAACTGTACCGAAATTATAAAGGAGTATCCAATCCAGGGAGTAATAGCCACAAACACAACTTTGGATAGACAACAGTTGAAAAGCAGCCATAAAGTTGAACAGGGAGGACTCAGTGGAAAACCTATCAAGGAGCGCAGCACCGAAGTAGTACGGACTCTATTTCAGGAACTGGGCAATGAAGTGACTATAATTGGCTCAGGAGGAGTTTTTAGCGGTGCTGATGCTTATGAAAAAATCAGGGCCGGTGCTTCAGCAGTGCAGATTTATACCGCTCTAATTTATGAAGGCCCCGGACTGGTGAAGAGAATTAAACTAGAACTTACAGAATTGCTTAAAAGGGACGGAATTCATAGTGTGATGGATGTAGTTGGAATTGACAGTTGAAAGGATTGAATTATTTTTTTTCGTCCCGAATTATTTCCAGCATTTTTTCTGTTGATGTAACTTTAACTCTTGGCCGCTCTTGTGACTGACCTGCATTAATTTCATATTTGTCAAGAAGTTGCCAGTCTTCAAAAGATACATATTCCACATTGCGTTCTTTCAGCAAAGAATCGATATTTGGACTGTCAGTTTTCTGCCTTCGTTCAATTTTTTCCTTAATAAAAGTTTCCAGCATGCGATGAACAGTTTCAACCGCATCCTGCTTGTTTGTGCCTATCACTCCTGTAGGACCACGCTTGATCCATCCAGCTACATATTCACGAGTGCGAAGTGATTTATCCCGATCATTATCTATTATTTGTCCGTATTCGTTGGGGATGGTTCCGGATTTATGATCAAAAGGGACATCGGCCAGAGGATTGCCATGATATCCAATTGAACGAAAAATCAAACCTGCATCCTTTTCAATTATATCCATAGTTGCCTGCGAACGCAGGCTCCCGTCATCTCGTTTAAAGAGCTCATTTCTGACCATCCTGATTTTTTCAACACACTCTTTGCCCATTATTTCAAGCGGAGATGCAAGAAATAGAAAATGAACTCTTTTCTTTTTTTTAGAAGAGTCCTTTTCTGAAATTTGTTTGAGAATTTCAATATTTTTCTTTGTGTCTTTGCTTGCATCATTTTCAAGAATGAGCTGACTCTCTGCATCCAGTTTAAGGGAACCTCCCTCCAGAATCACATCTGCACTTTCCATTTCCAGAAACTCCCTAGCTTCTACCGGTGTAAAAGCCGCCTGCAGAGGTCCCCGTCTACCAACCAGCCATATATCTTCAATTTGGCTTTTGAAAAGTGTTTCCAGTGCGTAGTCTGCAATGTCTGTTTTCGACAATTCTTTAGGCGTCTTTGCCAGAACACGTGCTACATCAAGTGCAACATTGCCCATGCCAATTACAAATACATTTTTTACAGAAAGTTTAAACTTATGATCACGAAAATCCGGATGACCATTATACCAAGCAACAAATTCAGTCGCTGAATGACTGCCTGGTAGTTCTTCTCCTGAAATACCAAGTGGACGATCAGACGGACTTCCGACCGCATAAATTATCGCATCATAAAACTCTAATAAATCGGACCTAAAGATATCACTTCCAAATTCAACATTTCCGAAAAATCTGAAGTTTTCGTTTTCAGCAATGCGGCTATAAATTTTTGTAACAGATTTTATTTTCTGATGATCCGGTGCTACTCCCCCCCTTACCAACCCGTAGGGTGTCGGGAGGCGGTCAAATATATCCACTTTAATTGACCATGATTGCTGGCGTAAAATCTCCCCTGCCGCGTAAAATCCTGCGGGTCCGGAACCGATCACTGCGATTTTCCAGAAAGAGCTCATTTTTTATAAAAAACGTTACTAAACTAATAATATAAAAAATTGAAAGGATAACTCATTTTAATTTAGCTTTGAACTTTTGTAAAATTTTATCACCACCATTGTTAAGTAGCCATTCTGCAGAGTCTTTACCAAGACTTACAGCATTAAGTTTTTGAGCTCGTGCTTCATATTCAATCAATGATTTACCTTCAGGGTCACAAAGTGCTGACTTCAGATGCAGATTCTCAGATTTGCTGATGCAATAGGCTGCTAATGGGATTTGACAATTCCCTTCAAGCTCCAAGAGCAAAGATCTCTCTGCAAGCAAACAACTATAAGTTACAGGATCATTGATGTGCTCTACCAAACTTAGGGTACTATGATCGCCTGTTCTAGTTTCAATTCCAATTGCCCCTTGGCCGATTGCGGGGAGCATCCATTTTATTGGAAAAATTTTATTAATACGATTTTCTAGATTTATCCGCTTTAATCCTGATACGGCCAAAATTATAGCATCAACTTCTCCTCTATCTAGTTTACCAAGCCGAGTAGTCACATTACCACGCAAGCTACGAACTTCTATATCAGGTCTATGATGTTTCAAGAAAGCTGACCGACGTAAAGAACTTGTTCCAACAGTTGCACCTTTGGGTAAGTTTTCAATGCTTTCATATTTTGGGCAAATCCATGCATCTCGAGGGTCATCTCTTTCTGCGATAACAGAAATCTCCAGCCCTTCAGGTAAAATGCCCGTCACATCCTTCATACTGTGTACTGCAATATCAGCTCTTCCTTCAAGCAAAGCTTTTTCAAGGTCTTTTACAAAAAGTCCTTTTCCTCCAATTTCTGACAAGGGTTGATGCTGGTTAAGGTCACCGGCAGTTTTTACGGTTAATAATTCAACCGTAATTTCCGAATGCTGTTCATTTATTTTTTCCCTTACCCAATTTGCCTGCCAAAGCGCGAGGGTACTGCCTCTAGTTGCGATTGTTAAGGTAGGATTTTTTTTGCCGCTTTTTGATAAAGCGTTAGACATGTGTCATGATTTTATGATTTTAAGTCTGAGCTTTTGTTGGACATCCTTTCCTAAAGAAGTAGGACTTAAATCAAACAATTTTGCAATTGATTCCATGTAGAGGTGTGAATCTTCTTCCTGTGCAAGCTGTTTCAGGTTTTGAGACGGATCATGCAAAAGTTTGTTTACAAGCCTGTAAGCGAAATGTTCAATTTCCTTACGCTCTGAATCAGACATTTTCTTAATGCGTTTAAAAACTTTCTGTAATTCTTCTTCAGCAGTAAAGTGGAATACTTTGCGTAAACTTCTAATGGTCGGAACTGCAGAAAGAGACTTGAACCATATTTCTAATTTGGATAATTCATCTTCCACTATTTCTTCAGCCTTTATAGATTCTTTTTTTCGTTCTTCCTGGTTTTTCCAAACAATCGTTTGTAAATCATCAATATTGTAGCAGAAAGCCCCATGCTGATCATTTATTTCGGGATCAATATCCCTTGGAACTGCAATATCTATAAAAAACATGGGATTGCCCATCCGTTTAACTAAACATTTTTTTACCAATTCTTGTGTTATGATAAACTTTCGCGATCCTGTTGAGCTTATAACAATGTCTGCTTGATGGAGATGCCGATTAAGATGTTCGAAAGGCACTGCTAGTCCTTGAAATTTTTCTGCCAGCTTTGCTGCACTAGCAAATGTTCTATTGGTTACAAATAACTGTGAAATTCCACTGCGCATCATATTCTGAACAGCCAGCTCAGCCATTTCTCCTGCCCCAATCACAATTACACTTTGTTTTGATAAATCTTCAAAAATGTGTTTTGCTAATTCTACTGCAGCATAACTTACGGAAACTGCGTTACTTGCGACACTGGTTTCTGTACGCACCCTTTTTGCAGTGGAAAATGCCCGAGTGAACAGCGAGTGAAGCAATTTCCCTGTTAGTTCTGCCTTACTAAAATAATTAAAAGCATCTTTTAGCTGGCCTAGAATCTGAGGCTCTCCAAGTACCATGGAGTCTAGACTTGAAGCAACCCTGAACATATGTCTCGAAGCGTCAAGATTTTTCATAATATAAACACTTTCGCGAAGTTCGGGTATATTCCAATACTTTTGAAGAATTTCAATAATCTGATTTAGTTGCTTCTCTGCATTGACAAGGAATAACTCTGTACGGTTACAGGTGCATAATATTAAAATTCCACCTAGATTGAAGTTTTCTTTTAGCCGTTTTGCCAGCTCAATTTGCTGATCTTGGGTCAAGGCTAATCGCTCCCTAACTTCAATAGGTGTATTTTTAAAATTCCATCCTATTACAGTAATTTGCATAAGTGATCAATAAAAATATTCTCCCAATTTTGAGACAAAAAAACTATTTTCTACAAAAGTTTCAGAACAAATCAATGGTAAATTGCTTTTTTTGCCAAATCGACGCATCATAACTTGACACCTAAAATAACTCAAGACAGGATTTTTTTTATGGTTGCTTTTTTTTCAAAATGGCTTACCGCAAACCATTTGACATTGCTCCGTGTTGCATTGGTACCATTTATTTATGCAGGCGTAGTTTTTGGTGAAGAAGATCAATCGATTCTGCTGGTAACATGGCTAGTTTTTTTTATTGCCTGCCTGACAGACTATTGGGATGGTGCCATTGCAAGACATCAGGGCAAAGCAACAAAAATAGGGAAACTTCTAGATCCTGTTGCAGATAAAATATTGATTTGTTCTTTGTTGATTCTATTAGTAGCAATTGAAAGAGCACCTGCATATTTGACAATGATCCTGATCGCGCGAGAACTGATAATCAACGGATTAAGATCAATTGCAGCAGCAGAAGGAGTAATTATTGCTGCTAGTAGTGGAGGAAAAAGTAAGACAATAACACAGATGGTAGCTGTTGGGTTCCTGATCATACATTACAACACAATCGGTCTTCCGTGTCATGAAATAGGCGTTATTATGCTGTGGATTGCGACAGGGATTTCTCTTTGGAGCGGTTATAAGTACATTGTCACATATTTTCAGAATTTACCAAAAAATTGACTGAATGTCTCTCTTTTAACTTTGATCAGGCATCCATCTCTCGTCTGGACAATGCCTCCCCAATTGGTAAGATATAATCTTTCAAAATCAGAAAACTTTAGGAAAATATAATATATGACGACTATTTTAAGCGTGCGCAAAGGGAATTGCGTGGTAATGGCTGGTGACGGCCAAGTTTCTATGCAGAACACAATAATGAAGCCATCTGCCCGTAAATTAAGAAACACCTATGATGGTAAGGTTATAGCAGGTTTCGCTGGTTCGACAGCAGATGCATTTACACTGTTTGAAAAATTTGATGAAAAACTTGAGCAGTACAATGGTAAACTGCTGCGCTCTGCAGTAGAACTGGCCAAAGAATGGCGAACAGACAAAATGCTGCGTAATCTAGAGGCACTTCTTGCTGTTTCAAGTGCAGAAGCATCACTTGTAATTTCCGGAAACGGAGATGTAATTGAACCTGATGACGGTCTTATTGGAATTGGTTCTGGTGGAATGTATGCTTTAGCCGCAGCCAGAGCTTTAATTGACACAAAACTAAGTCCAAGGGAAATTGCACAAAAATCAATGAAAGTAGCTTCAGATATTTGTATCTATACCAATGACAACATAACCTTCGAAGAATTAAAATTCTAAACTCATGATAACAACAACTGAAAACAATATGACACCCCAGGAGACGGTTGATGCGCTTGACCGATACATAATTGGTCAGACAGATGCAAAGAAAGCTGTTGCAATCGCGCTAAGAAATCGCTGGAGACGCCTGCAACTGGGTGAAGACTTAAAAGATGAGATTTTGCCAAAAAATATAATCATGATTGGTGCTACTGGTATAGGTAAAACTGAAATTGCTCGTCGTATTTCCAGACTTGTAAATGCTCCATTTATAAAAGTTGAAGCATCTAAATTTACTGAAGTAGGTTACGTGGGACGTGATGTTGAGTCAATGATTCGGGATTTAACTGATAACTCGGTTAACATGGTTCGACAGGAGCAGATGGACCGGAAACATGATGCAGCCAAAGAAATGGTTGAAGAACGTCTGTTGAATCTATTGCTTCCTGCTGTAGGAGACAAACAAGATGATTCTGTAGAGAAAGCAGAACTGAACCCTACTCGAGAAAAATTCCGCAAGAAACTTCGTTCAGGTGAGTTAGATCAAAGAGTTGTTGAACTGGATGTTGCTGAAAGGCCTTCAGGCGCGGTAATGGAATTTATGCCGATTTCTATGAATGAAAATATGGATATGAACATTCGTGATATGCTCGCTAACATGATGCCCAAGCAGTCTAAACGTCGTCGTGTCAGCATTGAAGACGCACGAAATATATTGCAGCAGGAAGAAGTAAGCAAGCTAATAGATATGGAGGAAGTCTCCAGGGAAGCTTTAAAGCGAGTTGAACAGAGTGGAATTATATTTTTGGACGAAGTGGATAAGATTGCTTCACGCCGAAGCCATTCTCAAGGTCCTGACGTTTCCAGAGAAGGAGTTCAGCGGGATCTGCTACCTATTGTAGAAGGATCTACCGTAAACACAAAGTACGGACCAGTTAAAACAGACCATATCCTATTCATCGCCGCAGGTGCTTTCCATCTTACAAAACCGTCTGATATGATTCCAGAACTACAGGGACGGTTTCCAATAAGAGTTGAACTACTTTCACTTAACAAAAAAGATTTTGTACGAATACTTACTGAACCAAAAAATGCCCTGATAGTTCAATATACGGCTCTTTTGAAAACTGAGGGAGTAAAGCTAGAATTTACTAAAGATGCAATTGATAAAATTGCGGAAATTTCATGTCAAATAAATGAAGATTCAGAAAATATTGGTGCCAGAAGACTTCACACTGTTATGGAACAATTGCTGGAAGAAGTCAGTTTTACTGCTCCAGAATTGAAGGATCAAAAAATTTCAGTGACTCCACAATATATTCAAAGCCGACTCTCAAACCTGCTAAAAAATCAAGATTTGAGCCGATATATATTGTAGTTTTAAGAACTACATATTTAATTAGATTCTTACTTTGTATAGATTTTTCGGAAAAGATAGATAGAGGATTGTAGAAATTCAGGAAACAATATAATTTAAAATTAAAGCACAAGTTTTATAGAAACCCTTCACTGGATAATTGTTTGAATTATTCTTCTTTGCTGCTAAAAATTGAAACCCAGTTGCTTTCTCTGAATAAGAAAGGACTTAAATACATTAATATTAGAGCACTGCCGGATTTTGAGTTGAAAAGTGTGATTGATGGTATAGAAGAAATAATCTCTACAGAAAACCACACAACTAAAAATAAAACCTCCATAAAGCCGAAAAAGTTTCATGAAAATTCAAAAGAAAATCCTAGAATTGGAATTCCCAAACCATCAGAAACAACTGACAAAACTAAAATAAATAATTTAAAACAACAGCATATAACCAAGACTTTTACTCAAATAAATAAGTCGCAAGACTTAGCAAAAAATATTAACTCTCTTTCTGAGCTTTTTGAAAAATATAAAGCATGTCAAAGGTGCCCATTAGGAAAAACAAGGAATAACCTAGTTTTTGGTGAAGGTCTGTCAAATCCTTCAATAATGTTCATTGGCGAGGGACCAGGTGCAGATGAAGATTCTCAGGGTGAGCCTTTTGTCGGACGTGCAGGCAGGTTACTAACAAAAATGATAAGCTCAATCGGAATTGAGCGTGATGATGTTTATATCACAAATATTGTAAAATGCCGGCCTCCTGAAAACAGGAATCCTACTCCTGCAGAAATTTCTTGCTGTCTCCCTATTATTAAAAAGCAAATAGAAATTCTGAATCCAAAGTTAATTGTAACTCTTGGAAATATTCCTACAAAAACATTTATTACTGATGCACATGGAATTACTAAAGCACATGGAAAGATTGAACATTATGAGAAATGGACATTATTGCCTACTTTTCACCCGTCTTATCTCTTGCGAAATCGTTCTGCAATGCCCGAGGCGTGGGAGGATTTTAAAATAATTGCAGAATTAGCTTTTAAAAATATTCATGGGTAAGTGGGAAGAAAATTAAATGAAAACAGTTTTTTAAAAATATGATTGATTTGCAGCCTGTTAAGGGTACTCGGGACTTCTTTCCTGAAGAAATGCGATTACGCAACTGGTTATTTGAAATCTGGCGAAGAACCTCGGTTCAGGCTGGATTTGAAGAATATGATACCTGTATTCTTGAACATGAAAATCTCTACCTCAGAAAAGCCGGTGATGAAATCAGCAAGCAGCTTTTCAGTTTTGAGGACAAGAGTGGAAGACGTTTAAGCTTACGGCCAGAAATGACTCCTTCACTTGCAAGACTGATTCTTCAGCAAAAAAAATCATTATCATTCCCGATAAAGTGGTTTTCAATGCCCCAATGTTTTCGTTATGAAAGAATGACAAAAGGCAGGCGCCGTGAACATTTTCAATGGAATGCTGATATTATCGGCCAACCAAATATTTTAGCAGAGGCAGAAATTCTATTGCTGCTAATTTCTGCCTGTGAATCAATGGGACTTACAAAAAAAGAATTTAAAATTTTTATCAATGATCGTCGGATTCTAAACTCGATTTTATCTCAACTAAATGTCCCTAAAGATATGCACAACAAAGTCATGGTAATTCTTGATAAACGAGACAAAATTTCATCAGAGGTATTAGTTACTATGTTGGAAGATGCAGGGATGTCAGATAAACAAGTGGGAAAGCTGAATGAGTATCTATCAAACACAGACTTAAAGGATATTCAAGCAAACCTGAGTGATACTAAAGGGGTAGAGGATTTGGATAGCTTAATGGGTATGATGGATACTGCAGGCTACTCAGACTACCTGAAATTCGATATTTCTATCGTAAGAGGACTTTCTTATTACACAGGAGCAGTATTTGAGGTTAACAGCCCAGAAAAAAAGCATCGGGCAATCTGCGGCGGAGGAAGATATGATTCTCTGCTTTCTGCATTCGGAGGAGAAACCGTACCAGCAGTAGGATTTGGTTTTGGTGATGTTGTTGTTTTAGACGTTTTGAAGGAGTTGGGACGTTTCCCAGAACTTCCTAAAAAACTTGAATATACAATTATACCATTCGCCAATGAACAGGTCGGGATAGCTCTAAAACTCGCGTCTGAGTTACGTATGCGAGGATCTGCAGTTGACTGTAATTTCAGCATGAAAAAAATGAAAAAAACTATGCGACAGGCTAACGAATCTGGTGCTGAAAAAGCAATCCTGCTTTTTCCTGAAGAACTTGTTGAAAATAAAGTTGTAGTCAGGGATATGATTCTGCATAAACAGAAAACAGTCAAAATTGCTGATTTAATTTCTAAGGTAGAGTAGTCAATTGAATTTTTTTGTGAAAATAAAATCAGCTTCATTTTTAACAAACTGGTTAATAATGATCTTTTTTTTGGG
Organism: uncultured SAR324 cluster bacterium; assembly: GCA_902562015.1. Next base: position 26,881 of record CACERX010000005.1, on the reverse strand, counting down.
GTTGGATCTTGGTTCAAAAATTTGGGTCAGGACCAATATACCTTTATATGAAACTAGCGAGGTGTTAATAAATTTTTTAGAACTTACACACGTACAAAATCGTGGTGTTAGCTTCAGTTTTTTGGCTGATTATCCCGACTCAATTAGAATCCCACTGCTGGTTGGAGTATCATTGGTAGCTACAGTGGCTATGCTTTATTACCAGAACAGGTACTGGGATGAACTAGATTTTTACACTCGTTCAGGGCTCGTATGCGTAATTCCAGGTGCAGCAGGAAACTTAATTGATCGTGTATTTTACGGCTATGTGACAGATTTCTTCCACTTTCGCTGGTACGAAACCAGCTTTTTTGTAAACAATATTGCTGACTGTTGCATAAGTGTAGGGGTTGTGTTCTTTATAATTCCACTATTTTTTCATAAAAAAAATAGTGCTTCTTCAAAGTCAATTTGACTAGAAAATTAAGACTTCGTAAAATCAAAAAAAATGATGATATAACAATTGATTTTCATGATTTCAACTATTCCCACCATTCAGATTTTCAATCAAACCTTAATTCTGAATTTGTTAAGAATTTTGATCTGAATATTATTTTTTATAATTACACTCAAAAACAATAATTAATTATTAATTTTAAAAGGATTTTTAAGAAGGGCGGGGGGAGAAAAAATTTCATTCGATTAATTCGCCATTTCTGTAGCATCTATATACAAGATAATCCTGAAAAATATTAGGCTTGTAGATAGACTTTCCAAGAAGCACACGTATACATTCTTGTATCCCTTCAATGATTGAGGGATGTGGATGAATCAGTTCGGCTAATTCTTCTATGCCTTTATTTGTAGCAATTAACAGAGCAACAGCTTGTATGGCACTGGATGCGTGTTCACCGACTGCGCGCATTCCCAGAACTTTCATATTTTCATCATCTGTAACAAGAATTTTGAAAAAACCCTCGGTATTGCGCATTGCCACGGCTCTAGGTATACAGCGAAAGTCAAAAATTGCAACACGGTAGTCGATTCCTGACTTTTGTGCTTGTTGTTCGTTCATTCCCACGCCAGCTACTTCTGGATTGAGAAACATGATAGTTGAAATATTTTCGTAAATAATTGGTCTTCTGGGCTTACCGAAAATTTTTTCAACTGCATGGCGTCCTTCTAGTTCTCCAACATTTACCAGTGCTATATCTGCGGTTATATCACCAACAGCGAAAATATTGGGAATACTTGTTTGAGTATCGTTGTCAACAATATAACCAGACTCACTGAGTTCCAAACCAATTTCCCGCAAACCTGTGTTTTCTATATTTGGTATTCTCCCCACTGAAACAAGAGCTTTTTCCGCGTGAAATGTTTCTTTATCTCCATCTGGATGTTCAATTACATACTCCACCTCGCCGCCAACAATCTCCATTTTGTGAAGCTTTGAAAGCCGGTGGATTAGTACACCATTTGCCTCCAAATTTTTTTCAATTGTCAGAGCCATATCTCCGTCTTCGAAAGGTAGTATTCGTTCGTCTTTTGAGATGAGGTGAACATTCGTTTTACCAAAATTTGAAAAAATTGTGGCAAACTCGCACCCTATAACTCCTGCCCCCAGAATCACAAGGCTTTTAGGAAATTCCTTCAATGTACTGATTCCATCACTGGTCATGATAACTTCCTCATCGAATGGGATAGTGTCAATTTTTCGAGGACGACTTCCTGTAGCAATAATTATATTTTCTGCAAATACTTTTTGAAAACCGGAATCCGTTTTTACCTCAATCTCACTTTTATTCAACAAACTGGCATTCCCTTTTAAATAACTGAAATGTTTTGGACGCTGCTGTATTATCTTTCTTAGATGTTCATTCAGTTGATCAGACCTTTCAAAAACTGCATCGTTTACCTCCTGCAAAACATTATGAAAATTAACAATTGGTTCACTCAAACCATAATGGCGCATTTTTTTACAAAATGAGGCAAATTCTTTTGATATTTCCCAAAAAGTTTTTGAAGAAAGTGCACCATCATATATTCCTGCTCCACCAATTCGGTCACGCTCTACAAGCAAAACGGTTTTGTCAAAATCTACCGCGCGCATCGCTGCAGCGTATCCGGATGGTCCGCCTCCAATCACACAAAGATCATACTTCTCAATCAAGGTATTTTTTTTAATTTATAGTTTTTATATTTTTTGGCTACGATCCTTAATTTCATGATTCAGAATACGATCGTTTTCAGAATAATCTACTGAAAGTTCCACCAAATGAACTCCTGATGTATTATTGCATTTTTGAATCAAAGGTACGAAATCATCTGATTTCTTTACTCGATATCCCATTGCACCATGACATTCAGCAAACTTGACAAAATCCGGATTTTCGAATTCAAGACCAAAATCTTCAAAACCCATGTTTGCCTGTTTCCAACGTATCATTCCATATGAATCGTCCCTTAGAATAAGGCATATTAAATTCATTTTAAGGCGAACGGCTGTTTCAAGTTCCTGCGCATTCATCATGAACCCACCATCTCCACAAATCGCCATTACTTTCCTTTCAGGGTAGACCATATGTGCTCCCATTGCGGAAGGTAGACCAGCGCCCATCGTAGCAAGAGCATTATCTAGTAAAACAGTGTTTGGTTCATAAGCCTTGTAGTTTCTTGCAAACCAGATTTTATAAACACCGTTATCCAATGCAATAATTCCATTTGCAGGCATAGCTTTTCTTACGTCTGCAACCAATCTCTGAGGCAGCATAGGGAATCGAGGGTCATCCGCGCCCTCTAGCAAGTGGGATTCAACTGCTTTTTTTACTTTCATTGAGTATGAAAAATCCCATGTATTTTGAGGCATAATCTTTTCCTTTATTTGCCAGATGCTGTTTGCGATATCACCAATAACCTCCAACTGTGGAAAATAAACAGGATCAACTTCGGCCGATGAGAAATTAATGTGAATAACCTGAAAAGAGTTTTGCTCCATAAAAAAAGGAGGTTTTTCAATATCATCGTGTCCCACGTTAATTATCAAATCTGACTTATCTATTGCTCTATGCAAAAAATCGTTTGAAGAAAGAGCAGCATTACCCAAATAAAGGGGGTCACGTTCATCAAGGACTCCCTTACCCATTTGAGTACTAATGAATGGGATTTTAGTTTTGTCAACAAATTCTCTTAACATACGCGCAGGCATTTTCCTGTTTGATCCTGCACCTGTAAGCAGCAGAGGATTTTTTGCTTTTTCTATCATTTCAACTGCCTGTTTGACAGCCTTCTCTTCAGCAATTGGCCTGCGTACAATACTCCTAGGTAAGGGCATCGCAGAAGTATCCTCAGCTGCAATGTCTTCAGGTAACTCTAAATGTGCTGCCCCGGGACGTTCTTCCTGAGAAATTCTGAATGCTTCTCTGACAAGAGGGGGGATATTGTTCCCACTTACTATAGTCTCAGTAAATTTTGTCAAAGGACGCATCATCTCAACAATGTCCACAATCTGGAATTTACCTTGTTTACTGAATGTCACCGGTTTTTGACCAGTAATCATAACCATTGGCATTGCTGCGAGCTGTGCATATGCAGCGGCAGTAACAAGATTGGTTGCTCCCGGTCCCAGTGTGGCAAGGCAAACACCTGTTTTACCTGTCAGACGTCCATATGTGGATGCCATGAATCCGGCAGCCTGTTCATGGCGAGTCAAGATTAACTTTATTGATGAATCTCTTAGAGAATTTAGAAGGTCAAGGTTTTCTTCTCCTGGAATACCAAAGATATGTTCAACACCTTCTTCCTCAAGCGCTTTTACAAATAAATCTGATGCTTTCATAGACTGTTAACAAAATTGGTTGATTAATGATTGAGAAATGAATTTAAATCCCATCAAAAATGGATTTTGGAAGGTAAATTAATATAACTTAATGATTTTACATACCCCTGCAGATCATTTTATTGGAATGCATTTTCGTGACTTCATAATAGGTTAATCACTTAATATATTCTTTCAGTAGCTAACATATATAAAACAAATTTACTTAAAAAATTTTTTACTGAAATAATTTTTAACTATCTATTCCACAAATTTTTTTCAATAGTTTATAATTAACTGGTTTCAGTAAAACTATCTGAACGTGCAGCATCGCATGCACGTGCATAACTCTCTGGTTTGGGATTTTTAAGCAGAGATCCTTCCTCTATAAATTCATATATTTCAGAAAAATTTCGAATTTCATAAGCCTCAATACGTCGCATTAAGTGCCAGGGCCTAAGATCTTCAGTTTTTTCCAGGCCCATTGCACCCATTATTTCACACGCACTTTTTACCGTATTCTGGTGAAAATTATATACTCTCCTGCTCTTATCGTCTGGAACAAGGGCCCAAGTCAATTTTGGGTCCTGTGTTGTTACGCCTACTGGACAATCGTTAGAATTGCATTTTCGGGCTTGAATACATCCAAGTGCCATCATCATTCCACGTGCCGAGTAACAGATATCGGCCCCTAATGCAAGTCTCTTTACCAGTCCAAACCCTGATGTCATTTTACCACTGCTTATCACTTTTATCTTCTTTCTAAGGTCAAAACCTAATAGAACATTGTGCACAAAAATTAAACCTTCAACCAGAGGAGTACCGATATGATTTGAAAATTCCATAGGGGCTGCACCTGTACCTCCTTCTCCGCCATCCACAGTAACAAAATCAGGACTAATTCCTGTTTCATGCATTGCTTTACATATAGAAATAAATTCTCTTCGCTTGCCTACACATAATTTAAATCCAATAGGCTTTCCTCCACACAAATCTCTTAACTTTTTGATGAATTCCATCATTTCCAATGGATTAGAGAAAGCTGAATGTCCTGGTGGAGAATTAACATCTTTATCCATTGGAACATCGCGAATTTCAGCTATTTCTTTTGTAAGTTTTGCAGCAGGAAGTATCCCTCCATGACCTGGTTTAGCACCCTGTGAGAGTTTTATTTCAATCATTTTCACCTGTTCATTATTCGCCTTTTCTGCAAATGAATCAGGATTAAAATTCCCCCCATCATCTCTACAGCCAAAATAACCCGTTCCAACTTGCCAGATAAGATCGCCACCCTGAAGATGGTGAGGGCTAATACCTCCCTCTCCCGTATTGTGAGCAAATCCTCCCATCTTTGCTCCATGATTTAAAGCTATTACTGCGTTTTTGCTAAGAGCTCCATAACTCATGGCAGAAATGTTAAGCAGGCTTGCGGAATACGGTTGATTACATTCTGGTCCTCCAATAGTAATTCGCACATCAGTATGATCCATTTGTTTAGGATTTAATGAGTGATTAACCCATTCATATCCAGTTTCATAAACATTCTCTACTGTTCCGAAAGGTGTGGTGTCTCTGTCATTTTTAGCACGTTGATAAACTACATTTCTCTGTTCCCTATTAAACGGACGTCCACTTGTATCGGACTCAACAAAATACTGGAATATTTCCGGCCTGATTTCTTCAAGTAAAAAACGCATATGACCCAAAATAGGGAAATTTCGAAGTATTGAGTGTGATTTTTGTGTAATATCAAAAATTCCAAGTAAAATCAGAGGGCCAAATAAAATCATTGACCATAAAACTTGTGGGTAATAAAAATATGAAGCCACATTTATGGCAATTACCACAAAAGTTGTTTGCAGAAATAGTAAGCGCATGAAAATATCCTTAAAGTTTAGTCAGGTATAGACTAAATTAAGCTAAAGTTTGAACGAAAGTTTAAGAGTATCTTTTACAGAAAGAGGGAGAAAAATGCAAGTGTTACGGATGCGTTTTGATCTCAGACTAACCACCAACTCGGGACATAACAAGAGAAGATCCTGTGAAGGTTGCATCCTGTTTGAAGGAAATGGATTTTTTTACAAGTTTTTGCAGAGCTTTCTCTGGATCTGCATGATTAAGCAAATGACGAATTGAAACAGGTGAAGGATTACTCAAACATCCAATAAGCTGTCCGTCTGAAGTCAGCCGCAGTCGAGAACAGGTGGAACAAAATGGTGCACTCTCATTCGGTATTATCCCAAAGAAGCCTCCTGGGACCCAGTATCGAAGTGAAGTAGAATCAGAGTCTGCAGAAACTGGTTGAACAGAGTATTTTTTTGAGATTCTCCTTAGAATTTCATGCATATCTATAAGTTTAAAATCATCTTTTTTATACAGCGGACCCATTGCCATCAATTCCAAGTAGCGCACTTCAACACCACTATCAACTCCGTAGTCAAGCATTTTTACTATCTCATTTTCATTTTTGCCTTTTACAACTACCATGTTAATTTTTACCAAAAGACCATGTTTTAAACATGCTTCAATGCCATCCAAAGTTCTATGAAGTTTACCAACTCTTCCCATTTGCTTGAATTTTTCAGGGTCAAGAGAATCAAGACTTATATTCACGTTTTTAAGACCTGCTTCAGCAAGAGCTTTGGCTTTCCTGGCAAGCAATTGACCATTTGAAGTTAGGCCTATGCTTTTAATACCAATTTCACTAATACCTGAAATTACATTCACTATCTTAGGATGCAACAGTGGCTCACCTCCAGTTAGGCGTACTTTCTCAATTCCTGCATGATCTTTTAACAATCGGACAAGATATAGTATCTGGTCCGAATTTAATTCTTCCGGGGAACGTTTATGATCGCTCAGGCTTGTCACGCAATACGTGCAAGCCATATTGCAGACTTCACTTAAAGATATACGGAGTTTATTAATGTTTCGACCGTGTTGGTCTATCATGAAAGGTCTCCTTTCCAAAGTCGGGAGGCAGACCAGTTTCCTTGTCCACCCTATCGTTCGCCAAACCATGGTTTATACTTTAGGTATAGCGAATCGGAGATTAATTAAGATTTAAATTTCGAGAGGAAAGCGTATTTTATTTTTAAAATTAAGTCAAGAATTTTTGCAAAAAATTTTTTTATTCAAGTATTTGCTTTTATCAGCAACTGCTTCTAAGGTAAATTTGTATATTAAAAACATGTTTTATTACATTTTACACTTTTTTGGCACTAATTTTCATATTGTAACATATTTATTAAAATCAAATTTCAAATGACAAAAAAAAAATGGGGTCAGCATTTTCTTAAAAGCAAAAGTATTGCAGAATCAATCGCTCGGGCAGCTGATGTGCAGCATGGAGATAATATTCTGGAAATTGGTCCTGGTCATGGAATCCTGACTCAGGCATTGTTAAAATTTAATGCTAAAGTCACAGCTGTTGAAATTGATCCAGAGCTATGCACAAAATTGCGAAAAAAATTTGAGAAAGAGAAAAACTTCACACTGATTGATAAAGACGTAATGAAAATTGAAACTAATGAATTTGAAAAATTAACAAAGTTACCTTCAAAATTAGTAGCAAACTTGCCATATAATATTGCAACTGCATTACTCCTGAAACTGCTGCCAGTGCGAAACGCATGGGAGTCTTTTACTGTTATGGTTCAGTTGGAGGTTGGAGAAAGACTTTGTGCTATACCTAGGTCAGGCAAAGCATACGGGCCATTATCCCTAGCTGGGGCTATTGGTTTTGAAAAACAAATTGTTAAAATCATAACTCCTGACTGTTTTTTTCCTTCCCCAAAAGTAGATTCTTGTATAATCCATCTTTTACCAAGAAATTCAGGACTCAAAATAGAAGAAGAAAAACTTTTCCTAAAATGGAGCCATTTATTGTTTCAAAATCGCAGAAAAACTTTGTTAAATGGAATTCGCAAACATTACCCCGAATGGTTTCAAAAATGTAAAGGGTATCTTAGTAATGAATATGGTATGCGAAGACCTGAAACCCTAGATGTCAATGAATGGATGAATCTTTATTGTAATTTTATAAAAAATAAAATAAATGCCTTGGATAATTAGATTGTTACATGTTCGAAATGAGATGAATTTTTTTGTAAATTGTAAATTCCAGTTCTTTATCAAAATCTTACTCTTATCCATTTTTTTAAACGGTAATACTGTTTATTATTGCAATGGTTCAGAAACAATAAAAACACTCGATTTATCAGGTAATGGACCAATATTTCTTTCAAAGAAACAAATCAGGGAAGATTTAACTCAAGCTAGCCAATTATTTCGTGATAACTATTTACGTCATCCAATTTTCGAAAAGAATGGAATTAGTTGGAAAGGAGTATTCCAAAATTTAGAAAGTTTATTATTAAAACAGACAAATCCTATTCTAACACATCATTTTCAAAAGCAGCTTATAAAAACTTTGGAATTTACTGAAGATCCATATATCCAGGCGGACCTGTTCTTAAAAAAAAGACATTATTTTAAGCGTGTTGAACCAAAAGCGGCATTTTATACAGGTATAAAACTGGCACAAAAACAGAACCAATTTCGTGTTTTGCCAGGATTACAAAGAAAAAAAAATATTACCAACCACTGGTTTATTAATTGTGCAAAATTTCAAGAAGTCTTCTTCCCTATATTGCCCCAAAGGCAAGAAGAATTATTATTTATGTTAGGACAGCAAGCCAACTATCAGCTTAAGCATCTTAAATGTACTTTTGAAAGTGAGGCAGGTGTGAAAAAGGATACTTTGCTCCCATTGCAAATTTCAGAATCTGACCTAAATTTTGAAGGTAATCCAATTTACGAATTTTTTGAGGGTCGTGTCCCATATATCCGCTGGTACAGGGACGGGAAAGCTGAAGAAACAAATGTAACAAAATTTTACAAATTAGCGAGAAAATTAAGAAATTCTCAAAATCTTATCATAGATGTAAGAGGGAACAAATATGGAAGTTTTAGATTCATTGAGAATTGGCTTAGAGAATATACAAGTAGTCACTGGAAAAACGTTATCATCAGGGAACTTCAAACAATCCAAATCTTAAATGGTCTCCTAAATCGTGTCCAATGGAATGTGCATCATGACGCATCACGTAATTTGATCGGTAAAGAACAGCTTGGACAAAAACGTGAGCAGCTTCGCAATCTGATTTATCATTTCGTTGAAAAAGGGATTGACAAAAAATGGGTAGAGACCAAGTTCATTTTTAATGGCAAAAAAAATGCGCCGAAATGGGCAACTCGTCTAATCGTTATTGCAAACCATCATTGTGGCAACGGTTGCCAATTTTTGGCCGCATTAACTAAACAGATACCTTATGGAACTCTAATTGGTACAAACACAGGATCCTTTCCAAAAAATTCTTTCAGACCTGTTTTTCAACTGAAAAATTCTCGTATAATGCTAACTTTTGACAATAAAATACACTTGGATCATATGGGCGAACCCGTGTCAACTTCCGGATATCTTCCAGATTACTGGCTCTTCCCACCAATGGGTCTCACTGAAATTATGAGATATGCAAATTCACCAAACTGAACTTTCAGAACTCTATTTTGATTTAGCCAACTTGATAAAAAAGTTTTTCTCTGCCAACATCGTGCTAACCATGAATATAAAAATATTTTCTTAAGAGCTAAATTAAGTATTAAAAAACTGATGAATCTTTTTTTAAAAAACATTTTAAGAATTCCACTTTTTTTAATATTTTTATTACTCAATACAATTTTTCATGGATCATTGGTTAGTTTGTGTGGAATCATAAAATTATTAATTCCAATATCTAAATTTAACATTATTATATCAAGAATCGCATACTGGATTTCCGGAGGATATGTTCTGGCAAACAATTTTCTGATAAAGTATTTTTATGATCCTGAATGGGTTATACAGGGAAGAGAAAACTTAAAGAGGGATGGCACATATTTAGTTATTAGTAATCATCTTTCATTACTAGACATACCAGCATTGCAGCGAGTTTTCTTCCAACAAATTCCATTTTTACGCTTCTTTATCAAGCAACAGTTAATTTTTGTACCTTTTCTTGGACAAGGGCTTTGGGCTTTGAACTTTCCATCTATGAAACGGTATTCCAAATTTACTTTAAATAAACACCCTGAATTACGTGGTAAAGATTTGGAAACTACTAAGCTTTCATGTGAAAAAATGCGTGGACAACCTGTTTCTATGCTTATTTATGCTGAGGGTACTCGTTTTACTCCAGAAAAACATCGCAAAGCAAAGTCAACTTTCAGAAATTTATTGAAGCCACGTGCTGGTGGAATACATACCATATTGAAAAGCCTTGGTGATGAACTTTCGTCCATACTTAATGTCACACTGGTTTATCCAGGCCATTTATCTCCAAGTTTATTTGATTTTTTACTTGGGAAAGTTTCCAGAATTGTAATCAGGATTGAGTCTCTTAAACTAGGGGAGAATGAAGTCCCTTCATTTGAGACAATTAAATCCAAAACAGGATCATTAGCTGTGAGGAACTTCCTTAACCAGACTTGGGAGGATAAAGATAAAATTATCAGTAAAATTCATTCTGAATAATCAATTATGTGTACGATTACTCAACTTACAAGCGAGCCATCTTCAACTGATTCTAGTGGAGTAAGCAGGATAACATCTTTATTTTGAGAACAAGCTCCAAGCACCAGCACTTCCGATTTAACTCCTGCAATATATTTAACTGGGAAATTTACCACTGCTGTTATTTGCAGACCAATTAATTTTTCAGGACTGTAATTTTTCGTAATCTGTGCAGAACTAGTTTTAGTTCCCAAAGGACCAAAATCTATTGTTAGCTTGTATGCTGGTTTAATTGCTTTGGAGTTAAGATTTACCTCGAGTATTGTTCCTGTGCGTATTTCAAAGTTTGTGAATTCCTCAAAAGTAATTTCTTTCATAGAATATTTAAAGGATCAAATCAATTGATTTGGAGCAAATTAATTAAGTTAGACAAAAGACTTAATTTCTCTTAACAAAGCCTGCACTGGATGAAGTGGGCGAAATCCATCAAAACGCATAACCTGACTGCGGCATGAAAAACCTGTAGCCAATATTTTTTGCCTAAAAAATGGATCCTCTGGAATTTTTTTTCTCCAACTTAAATTGTATATACCTAGTGACTCTTCATAATGCTCTGTTTCATGTCCGTATGTTCCTGCCATTCCACAGCAACCTGAATTAATGAGCATTAAATCTAGACCAAACAAATCGAAAACATCCTTCCAAAGTTCAAGTGAACTTTCAGCTGTAGTTTTTTCAGTACAATGCCCGAGCAAATGATATTCTTCAAAATTTTGCATTGATTTAACTGAATGCTTCCTGCAATTATCTCGATTCATCATTAAAAATTCTTGTGGGAGTAAAACTTTTATTTTAAGATTGTTTTGTCCAAGAATTTTAATATATTCATCTCGATAAGTTAGTACAATACTCGGATCAAGCCCGACAATAGGGATTCCTGATCCACCAACATGTGTAAGCCATTTTATATTTCTTTCTGCAACATTCCTGAATTTTTTTAAGAATCCTTTGATATGCAATGGTTTACCATTTGGATGAAAAGGAGCTACATAAACTGAAAAACCCAATTTCTTTAGCAACTGATAAAATTCAACTACAACTTGGGATTCATAAAATGACGTGAATGCATCTTGAAGAAGAATTACACTACTTTTAGATTCTTCAGTAGAAAGTGTATATAGATCATCCAATTTAAATACAGTTTGATCATAATCCAAAAGACTCTTTCTTACAGATTCAGGACTATATAACGGAAAATCTATTAAGCCAATCTTATTTTTAAATAATTCCCTACAAAAAGAGAGACTTAAAAACGTGTTTATCATAAAAGGCATTTGTGAAAATAAGCGACCTAAACTTTCTGTTGCTCCCACGAGATAGTCTTTAATAGGATGAAAGTAACGGGAATGATAAAGTTCCAGAAATTTTGACCGAAATTCTGGAACGTCAACATTTACTGGACATTGAGTTACGCATGCTTTACAGACTAAACACCCTGCCATGGATTCATAAACCTCATGGGAAAAATCATACTCACCCTTCATTTTGCGCAATGTATTACAAAATTTGGTTAGAAGATCTTGCATCACACCTTTACATTTTTTTTCTGGAAGAGTTTTTTGCTGTTTCAAAGAAATCTGCCTTAGCCATTCACGTATCAATGAAGCCCTGCCTTTGGGAGAATGAATATTTTCACGGGTAACTTTTGAAGAAGGACACATGACACTGTCGTGGGCATAATCTAAGCAAGCCGCATTACCATTACATTGAATGGCAGACTGATATTCTTTAAGATAATCCTGATGTATCTTACGTTCTTTGTGTCCACGTAAAGGGCCCTCTATGGTTAGTACAGGATCTTTATGTGAGAAAGGTGTGACTATTTTTCCCGGATTTAGCCGATTGTTTGGATCGAAAGCTTCTTTAATATGTTGTAAATCTTGATTCAATTCCTCACCAAAAAAATCAACTGTGTATTCACTACGAAAACCACGGCCGTGTTCGCTCCACATAACACCACCATATTTTTTCACCAGCTCAACAACCTGATCTGACAGCTCTCTCACCCATGCTTCCTCATCAGGCTTTTTTAAGTCTAGAGCAGGACGCACATGTAAACATCCCACGTCTACATGCCCATACATTGCATATTCCAGGTCATAGGAATCTAGTAGTTTTTTAAAATCACTGATATATCTAGCCAAATTTTTTACGGGAACTGCTGTATCTTCCACAAAAGGGATTGGTTTCCTTTCTCCTGCTGTCTTTCCTAAAAGTCCTACGCCTTTTTTACGCAAATTCCAAAGATCATTGATTTCTTTTGGATTAGTTGTTTTGTAATAACCTGTTGCTTTTCTAGATTTATTTTTGTTTAGTTCGATAATTTTGCATAATGATTTAATTCTCCGTTCCAGTTTGTTCTTGTTATTACCACTGAATTCAATGAGATTTATCGTACGGGTGGGACGCATTTTTCTTCCGAAATTATCTGTTTCATCAGCAATGAATGACTTTATTTTATTATATATTTCGTCAGTTCTAGCCAAACTGAGGATTTTCTCATCAATTGTCTCAATTGCTGAAGGATCAGACTCAACCAATATTTCTGCATCACTAAGGGCATCATCAAAATTCTCGTATTTCACTACAAGGAGGAGCTTGTATTTTGGAAGCTTAGTCAAACGTAATTTTGCTTCGCATACAACTGCCAATGTCCCTTCTGATCCGCAAAGCAAATAGTTGAGATTGAATCTGTTTTCAGTATTTCCATATACTTTGGCAAGATTATACCCTGTCATGAAACGGTTCATTTTAGGGAAAACCTTATCAATAAGTTCTGCTTTTCTAGAAACTATCTCTTCTACTACATTAAATATTTTTCCGGTAAGACCAGGTTTGTTCTTATATTCACTTAAGGCAAATTCATCAAGTGGAATAGATTTTAATAATTCACCGTTAGAGAGTACACATGAGAGTTGCATTACATGATTGCTGGTTCGTCCGTGTATTCTCGAACCTTTCCCACATGCGTCAGTATTAACCATACCTCCTAGTGTCGCCCTGTTACTAGGAGACAAATCAGGTGCAAAAAAAACATTATTTGGTTCCAGATATTTATTCAACTGATCCAAAACTACTCCAGGTTCTACTCTTACCCAACCCTGTTTGAGATTAATTTCAAGAATGCGATTCATAAAACGCGAACAATCAAGAACAATTCCTTCTGAGAGTGACTGCCCGTTTGTACCTGTACCCCCTCCACGAGCTGTGATTTTTATTTTTTTGCGAAACTGTTTTTTTTCAGCAATTGACATTACAGTCTGTATGTCACTTATATTTTTTGGTGAAATAATTGCTTGAGGTAAAACCTGATATATGCTGTTGTCAGTAGAAGTTACAATACGTGTCGCATAATCATGATTAATTTTTCCGGAGAAATTACTCTGACGCAGTTCTTCGAGAAAATTTTGCACAAATTGTGGAATTTTTTCAGATAAACTTAGTCGGGGAATCATATTTAGTTTTTAGATAAATTGATAAAATGATTATATTTTTTCCTCCTGTTTGAACGTTTAAAAAATAATTTTAATCAAAACACCAGATAATAGGTGAATGTCAGTCATTATATTCCGGAGGTCTTTTTTGCAAAAAAGCCATTATTGATTCTTCGAGATCAGATGACAAAAGCATTGCTGAGTTCCATGTTGCCACGTAATTTAATCCAGATGCTACAGAATGATCACGTGAATAAATTAGCATTTCTTTAACTCCACGAATTGCTAACGGAGATTTACTTGCTATTTGCTTTGCAATTTCTCTGACTTCAGTCATCATGGTTTTCTTATCTTCATAACAGTTGTTGACCAATCCCAACGATAGAGCTTCATTCCCGGAAAAATTCCTCCCTGTAAAGGCTAACTCCCTGACAATTCCCTGAGGAATCAGATGAGGTAATCGTTGCAACGTTCCAACATCTGCGGTAATTCCAAGATCAATTTCTTTAATTTGAAAAACAGCTTCTTTAGTCGAATATCTAATGTCACATGCACTAATCAAATCAACACCTGCGCCTATACATCCTCCATGAATTGCAGCAATTACAGGTTTACTACATCTTTCTATTTGTGAGAATGCTGCTTGAAGCTTTAAGATTTTATTTCTTAAAAATTCACGCTTTCTGCCCTCACAATCATAGTTTTCAATTTCCTTTGATAGGTGCTGTAAATATTTTAAATCTATTCCGGAAGTAAAATTACTGCCAACACCGCTAAGAATACAGACACGTACACTTTTGCTTTCCTCTAGTTCACTAAAAATATTTCCAATGGCAAACCATAATTCTTCGTCTATTGCGTTAGCATGATCCGGACGATTAATTTCTACTTCTGCTACATTAGAATCAATTTTAATCATTAAAGAATCAGGCATTTTAAATAACTGAAAATTGAGTAAGGTTTAAGAGTGGGCGAATGTCAATTTCAAGATTTAAAAGACATTCTTTTGCCATCTTCAGCTCATTTTCGGCTTTAGATTTAATCATGTCAGTCAAATCATGTTGCTTAATCAAATTAATAATTTCATTTACAGTTTCAGGATCTTTAAATTCATCTTGCAGCTCTTTTAAAATTTTAAGACTTTGATTTTTAGGTATGCATTCATGAAGCAAAAAACAAATTGGTGACCACAATTCATTATTTTTTATTTTTTGCTTTACAAGATTTTTGTTACCTAGATCATTCAAATCAGTTTTAAGTTGTACTGCCATACCAATATGTTCACCAAAAGAAAATAAAATTGACGCAGTTAAATTGTCAGCGCCGGCCCAATAGGCAGCACTTTGTGCACCAGCTCCAAACAAGCCTGCAAATTTACCACTTATGACTCTTCTCCAGTGTTTTATAGTTGCAGAATGAGTAGGTTCGGAAATTTCAAGAACCTGTCCGTATGAAATATTTTGGGTGGCCAATGATATACTTTCTAAAATATCCAAGTTTCCTAACCGTGTTAAAATTTGAAATGATATAGAAAGCAGGTAATCTCCCAGTAAAACACTTACTTCGTTACCCCAAATGTTTTTATTGTGTTTATTTAAACGCCTAGAATTCTCCGTAGTTTTAATATACTGGTGTAAGTTTGAAGCAGTATTTAATAATTCCAGAGTACTGCCTATATCAAAAACAGCTTGATCAGGCTTATCAAATAAACTTGCTGATTTAAGTAAAACCAGGGCGCGAGTAGGCCTTTTGTAAGATGCCAAGATATGATCTGTAATTTCAGAAGAAAAAGGCAGAGAAATTCCTATATTTTTTTTTACAGCATTTTGAACCTTCTTTATATAATATTCGTTTTCCTTAATTATTGTTTCAAAAGGAATCTTTTTGGTTCTAACATTGGATTCAATCTGCTGCTGAATAGACTGCATTATTCAATTAATGTAAGTTCGGTTTATGGAAGTGTTTGAGGGTTCATACGCAAAATTTCTGAAAAAAGAGACACAAGAGCTAAAGTAAATCCTGCGATAGGCCAGAGCGCAATCCACTTTGAACGTAATGCTCTCATTTGTCTTAGAAGCAATAAAACGGCAAAAACAAGCCATGCACTGATTGAAGAAATAAAACGAATTTCGGCTAAAAGACTTTGATCTCCTCTATTAATTATTATACCAAGCATTATGCCAATGCTCAAAGCAAGAAACCCCCAGAGCGAACCCTGCCAGCTTATTCTATCTAAGGTTCCTAAAGCAGGGAAACGAACCATGATTGACGTCAAAAGCTTTGTTTTGAGACGATGTTCCTGATAAAGAAAAATTATGCTTGCAACACAGGCAACGCCCAGCATCACATATCCTGCAAGCAGAATTATAATGTGTGTCCCAAGCAAAACCTGAAAAAACCATGTTTGATCAATTACCATTAAATCAGGCATTACTTTCCACTCGTAAAATACCAGTGACATTCCCAGAAGAAGTATTGCAAATAATCGTATAATGTAAGGATTGACTAAACTCATTACACTTTCATGCAAAGCCTGAACGAAAACCATACTGGCCCATGCCAGAATATTAAGGATATCACTCACAAAAGTTGCTGGCCAAATTGCCTTGTACCAAAGCATTCCAATTAGCGTAACTGTATGGATACACCAAGCAGTACGCATTCCTAAAACTAGTGTATGTTTAATAAATCTGGCCTTAGACTCTTCCTTGAAAGCTGAGAAATATATACCGGCTAATCCAGTAACAATGTAAAGCAAAAAAGCAGTCCAGGTCCCACTAATAAGCATTTTTTATATATTTAAATATAGTGTTTTATACTTTAATTAAAAAATTTTTGCAGAATATTTATACCAACATTAAAACCTTAACATTCTCATTCTTGAAACAATAATTTGAAAAAAGATCTTCAAAAGAATTTATCATCGTATTTTAACATGTTTAAGATAAATGACGAAAATAGTAAAATTTTCACACTACTTTTCGTAAAAATTGTAATTATAACTTCAGGGGCAGGTTAGACTTCCGGTATATTGATTCCCAAATAACACCGCTAATTTTTTGACTAAAGGTAGTGTAATTAACAGGTCAAGTTTTGAATCATTATCTGCATCGATAATGATTATTTCTGCTGGTGGTGCTCCATCCTCTTCTGTAGTAGCGGCAAAGGAAACTGATGATGCATAGCCTGTAGCTGAAGATGTGTCGCTAAGAGTCAATGAAAAGTCTCCAGTTAATAGCGCAACTCCTGGGGTGCTAACAAGAAATCGGTGTCCGACAACAAAATCCATTTTATTGTCATTATTAAAATCTGCTGAAGTCATTGATCCAGGACCTCTTCCAATACTTATAGCGACAGGTGAAGCAAAAATCCCGTTTCCTTCCCCATAAATTAGTGAGATAGTATCCTCGCCGGAATTACTTACAGCAAGATCAAGATTATCGTCACAATCCCAGTCCCCTGTAATCATGTCTATTGGAGAACTTCCAACAGAATAGCTAGAAGACTGTTTACTAAAAGAACCCGTCCCGGTGTTAAGCCAGATTTGAATCTGAGTACTGTCTCTCAATAATACTGCTAAATCCAGATCAGAATCTGCATCCCAGTCACCACTTACTATTCGGATTGGGCGCTCATCAACTGATAAGGTCTGGGATAAAGAAAAAACTCCGTTACTGTTTTGAAGTATGGAAACACTGCTGTCGCCACGGTTTACTACACCCAGATCAGTTTGATTGTCATTGTTCCAGTCTCCTGAAATTATGCTCAAAGGGACATCGCCGACATCTACACTACCGTTATCAGAAAAATTTGCACTACCATCATTGAGTAAAAATTTAATTTTATTATCATCAGTATTTGTAACTACTAAATCAGAAATGTTGTCTCCTGAATAATCAATTGAAACTATATCCTGTCTCCATTCCTCTGTAGTCGGACTAATAGTACTCGAAACAAAGGGGAAACGACTGTTTGAAGAAGATGAATACTGTAAAAGGGTTAATGTTCCATCTGATGTTGTTGAAATTCCGTCCTGCTTTCTAGAGCTTGCAACCACAAGATCTATTTCATTGTCTCCATTGAAGTCGCCAGAAACGATGCTTATAGGATTTTCACCTGATTCAAATTCTAAAGGAGTCTCAAAAACAGTCCCTGAGGCACTAGAGGGGCCGGTACTTGTTTGAAAAGGTGAGTCTGATGAATTGCAACCGTAGAATATTATTCCAAATCCAAGTATCAAAAATAATAAACCGGTCCGAAAATATTCGACAAGATATGAATTACTTCTCATTTATTAAGCCTTTAAAAAATAGACCATACTTGTCTTCATGATAATTTTGAATTAAGCCAAAATACTTATTCCATGGTGGAACAGGAGACCTTTCCCTGCTTT
Organism: uncultured SAR324 cluster bacterium; assembly: GCA_902562015.1. The sequence goes on along the minus strand of CACERX010000005.1, from coordinate 8,648 downwards.
GATAATAAAGTTCTGTGCTGCTTTGTTTCCAGCGCTGTTCAAGAAAAACTTTTAATGGAGAATTTTCGGTTAGCCCCTCAAAAACAATTACAGGAGATTTTGCACCTTGAGCGTATTGCTCAAAATGAAAAATTATTTTATCACCATTACCTGCAATAAGCTGTTCTTCCAGCAATTCTGTCGCCTGAAAATCAATCTTTATCCAATGAGCAAGATCAAGCAGTTGAAGATGGACATGAGAATCCATTTTATTAGTGTCATCCAAAGCAAGACGGATCCCTAAATCCTTTGCAAGAGTCCGAATAGTTTTCAGATAGTCTTCAGTAATTTCTTCATTTATTTCAAAATAAAACATTTGCTGATATTCCGGAAACAATTCCAACAAAATTTTCAAAGTACGCGGATAATTTAGATAGTTTGAATCAACGTTTTGAGTAAAAGTCAATGATGGCATCAGAATATTGTCACGTTTCATATGTTGACGCAGGAGACGTACCATTAGAAATGTTGCAATCAATGAAGCAAAACGAATGAGTACAGAGGGGATATTCAATTCTTGTGAACGAGAAACTATCTCACCAAAATTGTTACAATCTCTATCTATAGAAAGTAGCTCAAAACCGCATGTCCTCGAATGCAACGGCCTCGGAGCAAGGGCGTCTATGGATTCAGCTTTTACAGTAATCCATTTGAGATAGTTTTGTGCACGCTCAGAAAGATCATCCCATTCATTTTCAGTTAGCATTCCAAGAACTTTGCTGATTATATCCGGGAAACATGGTGTAGGCAAACAATCAGGAGCCGCAACTACTGTATGTCCGGTTAAAATCGACTCATCTGTCAACTGAGAAATGTACTGCTGCAGTTCTTCTAAGTTTTGCATCAGCTTTTTTTCAGGAGAGAGCTACAGAATGAATTTACTATCAAGATTAGTTACTTGGATTCAATCAGAAAGATGCAGAAAATTGAATTTTTTCTAGGTTATGCACAAACCTGATTTAACATTATTCTTAATTCATAGAAACATAAAACTTTTCCTACATACTAAGATGAAGGTTGATTTGGGCCTAAAGCAAGATTTGCAAATTTTGTATACTGGCCAATAAAAGCTAGTCTTTTGGTACCAATCGCACCGTTTCGATGTTTTGCTATACTAATTTCAGCAATTCCCTTGTCTTCAGAATCCTCGTTGTAAACTTCATCACGATAAATAAAGAATATTAAATCTGCATCCTGTTCGAGAGCACCTGATTCTCTTAAATCAGACATCATAGGACGTTTTTCTGTGCGTCTTTCTAAGCTTCGGTTCAGCTGCGAAAGAACAACCATAGGTATGGAGAATTCTTTTGCCAAAGCTTTCATAGATCTAGATATTTCAGCTATTTCCTGTTCCCGTGAAGGATTCCTCAAATTACTTTGCATAAGCTGTACATAATCCAATACCACGAGACCAAGAGAAGGATATTCATTTTTTGCCTGTCGGATTACCTGTCTAACATAATTTGGATTGATGGCAGAGCGATCATCAATCAGTAATGGTGCTTCCATCATACGAGTAGTGCCTTCCATAAGTTTATCCCAGTCTTGCTGATTAAGATCTCCTATCAGCAATTTACTACTATTTATTTTTGCTTCACTGCAGATAAGGCGCATAGCAATATGTTCTTTAGGCATTTCTAGACTGAAAAAAAGAGAAGGGATATGAGCATGTCCTGCAGCATATAACGCCATATTAATTGCCAAGGCAGTTTTACCCATGGAAGGACGAGCTGCAATAATAATTAAATCGCCATTTTGGAATCCACGTGTCATTTCATCCAGTTCAGTAAAACCCGTGGGCACTCCGGTAACATTTTCAGGAGATTCATTAATCTTTTCCAGCTGTTCAAAATTTGTCTCAAGAACTTCTTTGAGATGTGAGTATCTTCTCAGACGAGTACGTGAATCGATAGATCGTAATCGATCAGTGGCCTCGTCGATGAATTCGGTAATGTTGTCTGTCGTTCCTTCTTGTCCTCGCTTTGCAACTTCATGAGCTGTGAGAATTATTTCACGAAGTTGTCCCTTTTCTCTAACAATATGAGCATAAAACTCTGCATTTTCTGCAACAGGTGTTTTTTGGGACAGTTCATTTAAATACTCTACACCTCCAGTTTGCTCAAGTTGCTGTCTAAATTCGAGCTGACGTAACAATGTAAGTTCATCAATAGGAACAGGAGGTTCCTCTGAAGCCATTTCCTGCATTGCTGAAAAGATATACTGATTAGCAGGAGAAAAGAAATCCTCAGTATTAATTATATCAAGAATTTGTGGAAGGATTGTGTTCTGGATAATTATTGCTCCCAAAATAGCTTGCTCAGCCATCTTGTCATGAGGAAGAATATCTCCAAGATCAATGGTTTGTGGTCGTGACCTTTTTGAATGATCAGATTTAGTAATTGTTCCCGATTTTATATTGGATGAAATCATTGGCACTCCGGGTTTGGAGAAAGGCCCCAAGAGTCAGGAAAAAGGAAGTATTAAATCTGACACCTAAGTTAAAAGCTCAGAATTCACTTTTATATCCAGCCCCTAAAGCAAGGGAGTTATCCCTCAGAATTTTTTTGACTGATTACAGTTTCTTTTTTTTCAAGATCCTTTTCAACATCATTTTGTTCTGTTTGTAAAGTTTCAGGTTCCTGTTCTAAATTATTTTGGTCTGCCTGAAAATTTGCATTTTCATTATCAGAATTATTTTGTTCTTTTTTTAAATCTTCTGATTCTTTTTTAATAGGAAGGTCTCCTATCTCTCCATTCACCTTAACTTTCATGGGAACAGTTATTTCTGAATGTATCCGTACGGAAAATTGGTGCATACCAGTTTCCCTAATTGGAGAATGCAATTGAATAGCTCTCCGATTTAATTCAAAATTATTTTCTTTAAGTAATAAGTTTAGATCTTTATTCGTTACAGAACCAAATAGTCTCCCTCCAGGCACAGCTTTTCTGGTTACTTCAAGTTTAAGTGCTTTAAGTTTCTCCGCTTGTTCTAAAGCAAGTGCAATTTCTCCTTCACGCAGTTTTTCAAGGTGTTTTAGGCGATGCCGCAATTCTTTTGAAGCTTTCCCTGTCGCCAATAGTGCAACTCCCTTAGGTATAAGATAATTTCTTCCATAACCTGGCTTTACATCAACTGTGTCACCTAAAGATCCTAAATTTTCCACATCCTGAGTTAATATTATTTTCACAATTTCCCCTTACGTTTGGATGTTTATACTTTCTTGATTTTCAGGAGTAGTATCATCTTCATTTCTTGCTTCAGCTATTGAAGTATTTCTTAATGAAAATCTTCGATCTGTATTCGATTGTTGAGGTACATATCCCTTCATTGGCGATAGCAGTGCAATATTTCTTGCACGTCGGACAGCGATTTTTAACTTTCTTTGATTTGAGGAACAGACTCCAGAAATCCTACTTGGTATAATTTTTCCTCCTTGAGTTACATATTCTTTAAGTAATTCCACATCTTTGTAATCGATCCTATCAATACCAGCTTCTTTAAAAGGGCATAATTTCCTTTTGCTCCGCAACAAAATGCTTGTAGGGATACGTTTTCTCCTTAAATGAGGTCTTCTTCTTTTTTTCTGCATGAATATAATTTATTAAGTGCTTAATAAAGGAATAAGTAGGAAATTCGAATTCATTTAAATTATACTTCTGAGGAATCTGAATCATCTTCTTGGGCACTATTCCCAGATTCTTTTTTGTCTGATTCTGATTGCCTTTCAGATTCTATTTTTTCTTCTTCAACTAACTCTTTATTATCAGAATTTGCCGAAATATTTTTTTCAGTCTCCTGACCCTGCTGAAGAATTTCTTCGGAAGATTCTTTTTCAATCCTTTCCTCTTTTGGAGGAATTAAGTTTTGCATAAATACTGCTTCTGTATCAAGATCTTCTACTTTAACAATCTGATGCCGTAAAACATTATCTGAATATCCAAATTGTCGTTGTAGTTCATCAACTGTTTTACCACTCCCCGTGAAGTACCATGTGTGATAAACACCAAAATCATTACCCTCAATTTCATACGCTAATCTTCTGCGTCCCCATACATATTCATGGACGAGTTTACCCTTCGATTTGGATAGGCTCATTTTAATGTTTTTTTGTAACGATTCAAGATCCTTATCGTTAAGTGCCGGATCTGTAATGAATACAAGTTCAAATCCCGTCATTTATCTTCCTTTCGGATTAATGTTGTGCCACTAAGTTCACAAAGGTGAACAGGGAAATATTAAAGTTACTTCTTTGTATCAATAAATTCCGTTGTTAAAGTTTAATTGCTGAAACGGAAATGCATAATATCACCATCATTAACCACATAATCTCGTCCTTCAAGACGCCAACGTCCAGATTCCTTTACAGAGGACTCTGATCCTAGAAGGTCAATGTCGTCAAAATGAAACACTTCTGCTCTTATAAAACCTTTTTCAAAATCAGTATGTATTTTTCCTGCAGCTTCCGGAGCAGTAGATCCTTTCCGAATTTCCCATGCTCTTACTTCATTTTTCCCTGCTGTAAAATAAGTTATCTGTTCGAGCATCTTGTATCCAGAATTGGTAAGTTGTTCAATCCCGCTACCTTCAATTCCGAGTTCATCCATAAAATAATCTGATTCTTCTTCGTCCATTTCTGTCAATTCTGACTCAAATTTTGCACAAATCGGGATAACTTCTACTCCCTCTTGGTATGCAAATTTGCGTAATTGTTTTTCATGATCTGATGTTTTTTTCAACTGATCTTCAGAAACATTTGCAATATAAATGTATGGCTTAATTGAGAGTAAATTCAATTCATCAATTATAAATTTCTCATCTGTATCCAGATCTGCGCTAATTGCAGGATTACCTCCTTCCAAATGACCTCTTATCTTTTCAAAAACAGACAGCTCTTTTCCTAAATCACGGTCACTTTTTATCTGTTTTTGAAGCTTGTCAACTTTGCGCTCAACCTGTTCCAGATCTGCCAAAATTAGTTCTGTATTTATAAGAATAACATCCCCAACTGGATCATGTTTTTTTTCAACATGTGCTACACCATGATCCTCAAAACACCTTACTACATGCGCAATTGCATCTACTTCTCTAATATTACTCAAAAACTGATTCCCCAGTCCCTCTCCTTTGCTTGCACCTTTAACTAGTCCCGCTATATCTACAACTTTTAAAGTTGCTGGTACAACTCTTTCAGGATTGATAATTTCTGCGAGTCTAGTTACACGTGGATCATTCAGCTTAACAATACCAAAATTAGGGTCAATTGTGCAAAAAGGGTAATTTTCAGCATCCACCTTAAGTTTAGTCAATGCACTGAAAAGTGTAGACTTCCCAACATTTGGTAAACCGACAATCCCTACCCCTAAAGACATGACCCCAGTAAAAACTCAAATTATTAAATTTATGATTTTGCAGTTATTCAATTGGGTTATGTAACTGAAAAAGAAACGTTCTGAAATTGAGAGGTTTCTAGGAACTTCTCAATTTCTTTAAGAGCAAGATTAAAAGCACTTCTTGTTAATCTTTTCTCTGTTTCAGACCAACGACCAAGTACGTGACCTACTACATTTTCTTTATCTGTCGGTCTTCCTACACCAAACCTTATTCTATGAAAATTCCCATTACCCAGTGATTCTATTATTGAACGTAAACCATTATGTCCCCCATGGCCACCTTCATCCCTAAAACGCACTTTACCTGGTGGAAGATCAATATCATCAGAAATGATTACAATTTTTTCTAATGGAATTTTATAAAATTTTGCAACATCAGCGACAGCCTCACCACTTTTGTTCATATAAGTCTGAGGTTTTACGAAAAGACAAGACTCACCACTGACTACTGCACTGCTTATTACACTCCGGAACTTTGATTTGAAATCGGAGATTCCCAAATGTTCTATAAGAAAATCTACAACCTGAAACCCAACATTATGTGGTGTATCTTCATACTCCCTGCCTGGGTTACCCAAGCCGGCCACCAGTTTCATGACCCACCTTTTACTTTTTTCAGAACTTTATATATTTACGCTCACTATTTTGTTTCCTTTTCTTCGCTATCTTCCTCACTTTCTTTTTCAGTTACTTCTACTTTTTCTTCATCTCCCTCTGCTCCTTCCTCATCTACAATTTCTTCAACTTCTTCCTCTTCTGGAGCACGTCCCACAATTGAAATTATGGCATAATTTTCATCGCTGCTAAGAGAAACTTTTTCAGGTAAGTCAACTTCTTGAATTTTTATAGAGTCACCAATTTCAAGATTAGAGACATCGACAACAAGATTAGATGGGATATCAGCAGGAAGACAGCTTACGGGGATTTCCCTTACTACCATCTGAAGAACCCCTCCACTTTTAACTCCTGGAGATTCTCCAGTCACATCCAAAGGTACACGTACAACTTGTTGTTTTGTTTCAGGAAGTTCCCAAAAATCAAGATGTATAAGCTTATGTTTATATGGATGTTTCTGAACTTCCCTGAGTAAAACCCTGGCAGTCCAGTTTTCCTGATTTGAAGGATCAGTTACAGTGATTGGAACCATTTCATGCATACCTGACATTTTTTCAAGTATATGTCGTGTTGATTCCTCAGCCATTTCAAGCAGTATATTACCACGTTGTCCATACAGCGTAGCAGGAATTTTACCTGCTTGGCGTAATTTGTGGTTAGCGGATTTTCCTATGTCTTTTCGTATGTTGGCGACTAATTGGTTTTGTACCATGCTTTTTCCATCAAATAGATGGGTTAGTAAAAAGATTAATCGTTAAATTTAACCTGAAAATGTTAATCAGTCAACGCAATTCTTAAATGACTCTAATTTGAAAATGTTTTACAATGGGATAATATAATTTAATTACGTGCTGTAGTAAATAAACAGAAAAATCTAACAAATGATTTTTTGTAAACATATTAATATCAGACAAAGTATCCCATATCATCAATTCTTTTCCGAACTATTTTTTACACCATATTCCACCAAACCCAATAAGTTCGCAATTTATAAAATATTTTGCATATTTCCCATAGTAATTTAGTAGTAACTGCCAATCCATATACTATAAAACCAATCTGTATTTCGTATTCGAGAAAATTCTGAAAAATAAGGTATAAGAAGAGCATATAAACAGTTAGGTCTGGTTTAGGAATCTCTGCATCAAGAAGATGGAATTTCATAGATTTTAGTATGAGATCAGCTGAATAGACATTTATAACCAGGAAGGATACATACCAACTTATTTTATAATAAAAACAAATGAAACAAAGTAAAGCCCCTGTTATGAAATAATGGATAAAAATTTTAGGTATGAGTTGCAAACGTCTTATGCATCCTACAACTGTAAAAACCACACCCAAAATTAAACCGATTACTAAAAAGACATGAAGGGGGATAGTAAATAACGTATTACCTAACCAAAAATTTTTTCCATGAGATGTCATTATACTACCAAGAATAATTAGAATCAGGGACACTCCTTCTAGAGATCCTATTTTTCCAAAATATAATTCCTTTCTTATACCCTGCTCCAGATAGGTTATGGTAAATGCAACAAGGTTGACCCAAATGACTAAATAAAAAATCCAGCTAAGTTCGATTTGGAGTATTCGAAAAAAAAGGTACAGTATAATGGATCCGTTGAAGACATCACTGTAGTGATCTAAAATTTCGCCAAGGGGAGACCCCGTCCCAGTTCTTTTTGCCTGCAGTCCATCAAAATGGTCAAAAATAACATAGATGGTTATTGCAAAAAAAACTATAATTATGTCTACATCATCAGGATTACTGACACCTATGATATGTAAAAAACATGACCAAATTACTATTATTGATACTAAAGTTAAATAGTTGGCAGGGACACCATAAGGTATACTGTGATGAAGAACTGAAAATACATATTTTTTCAAGAACGGTAGCAAAATAGAATCATCTATACATCTGTACTGATAAGGAATCATCAACGTTTACTATAAAATTGAATCAAATAACAAAAATCAAATTTGTTTTTAAGGAAGTTTTTAAATTATACCTGATATTTATCTTTATTTTTCAAATTTTCAGGATATCAATTTATTTTTCCTATTCTGATTTATTTAAAAATCTTAATTACCTCAAATTATTCGAGAGTATTTTTCTCGGATTGCGTTTTGATCTAGCTTCTATTTCTGTACTGCTTTTCATTCCAATTGTTTTTCTAATTTTTCCATTAAAGATTACTGGCATTAAGCTTTACCGAGGTTTTATTGTAAGCTTGATATACCTTGAGTTGGTTGCAGTGATCGTTTTCCTTACTTCAGACTATTTGTATTTCAGTTACGTAAAAAGGCACATCACGAATGAGTTACTATTTCTACTTAATGATTCAAAATACTTGTTAACCGAAGCTTCTACCAATCTTTTACCTATCATTATCATAATATTCGTTAGTTGTTTTATTTATCCTCATTTTCTAAAAAAAACAAATAAATGGAATCCTAAAGGTCACAGATCAGTTTTAAGTTTCATATTAATTGTACTGACAGTGATTATAATTGGCCGTGGAGGTTTCCAAATGAAACCTATTGCCGTAATAGATGCTTACCAGTATGGATCTGCTAGTCAAGGACATCTGATTCTC
>CACERX010000004.1 GCA_902562015.1 uncultured SAR324 cluster bacterium | reverse complement strand
ATCCCCACTCACTGAAACACTTCAGCGAAAACAGGATTATTATAAAATTTCTGATGAAGAGCTGCTGAACAAAATGCGCTAGTCATTTTCATTTGTCAATTTTTCAAACTTGGAACGAATAGTTTCCATTCTTCTCCGGTTGACTCCTAAATCCCAGTATCCCCGCCTAGATGCAGAGCGCAAATGTATAAGTGACTGGGAAAATTCAAAATAAAACTCTACGTCATCAACAAATCTAAGTGGCTGTGTGGTGAATTCCACATGCCAGTAAAAATCTTCCTGTGTGATGATTCTTGTACCACGCATAGAATTTATCACCTTGTATATTCTCTCTTTGGCTTCTTCGATAGAATCTTCAATAATTATTGGCTGAATACGTTTTTTCGAATTTTTTTCCTGACTTGAAACACAATTAGGTGTCTCGGGACATGGTGAAAGCATCTGATTTTTAAGTCCCAGATTTTGAGGGACACCAGCAAGAATTAAATTAGGTTCTGTAACCAAAAAGAGACAGTTAACCATGCAAAACACGCCAATTGTTTGATATCTAAATTTTCGGAAAAGAGTGTACAAACCAGAATCAGTAATTTTTTTTTGTATCAGAACTTAAAAAAATAGAAAAGGCCAGTGTGCCTTGCCTTATCAAGGATTCTCAAGTCAAAACAGTTGATTTTGGCTGGATTCTTGTATAACGAACAACTCAGTCCACACTAATCAGATAAAACAGGAAACATGAAAGTATCCTCTAAAATGCCTGCGGTAGTAAATAAACAAATTTCTGCAGCTAAAGCATCCACTTCAAACGGGGTCCCAAAAGAGACTGATAAGGGTGACTCTTCAAGAAAAGCTCCCAATTTACCAGGAAACTCGAAGCTCGGTAGTAAAAAAATGCCGCCTAATCCCGAACTAAACAACATTCTTAGGGCTGATACTCATGGTAGTACGATGACCCTTCGTCGCTCATATGGAATGGTTGTTTCAGGTTTTGAACACGTTGCAAAAAAACAGCAGTTAACATCTGAAGCAGCAGAACAATTTTCCAAAACCGTGGACATTCGCATTCGAGAATTAAACTCAGAGTCAATAAGCAAAATTAAAGATCTTCCTGAATATAAAAGCTTTGCACTGGATGAAATAAGCGATTTAGGGGATGAAATAAGCGACATGATGCAGGACCATAAAAACTATCTTAAGGCCTTTGCGCTACTGAAAAATCCTGTATTTGCGGAACTTATGGAATCCACTGAAAGCGTGCATCGTTCCTTTGCTGAAGTCATGAAAGATAATGGAGAAGAGAAAATGATGTTTGGAATCCTAGACATGATTAAGGATTTTGGTGGCCTTGTTGGTTTTCAGGAAGAAACCCAAATCAACCAGAACAACAGCAGTGTTAATATCAGAGCCTGAAGACCAACAGAAATTCATCCCTAAACTCTATAAAGGTTAAAAGCTTTCAAAATAAAATCTTCTTGTATCATTGGAGATCTGATTACATACCTCTAAAAAAGATTTTCCTAATATTGCTCTGTAAACAATTAAGCAGGGACTCCCATTAAAGATAAGTTTCTTCTCATTTAGTGGTTCAAAGAATTCCTTGTTTCTCGACTAAGACATCCCGGCTTGAAAGTTCATGATTGATATGGTCGTATAAAATAAAAAACATCTCATAATTGTCTTTAATATTCAGAGATAAGCACTAAAAGGTAATGAGGGCGCAATGAAAATTTGGTTGCCTAGTTTAAATTCCCGTTTATTGCTGATTATACCTGCCAGCTGTGATCCGCAATCTTCAGACGAAGACTTAGATTACAGTTTCCTAGTCATGCCTAACTAACAAAAAATGACAAACTCTGTCAATGGCGCACCTATCGGGATACTCGGATTGGGTTTCCTTGGAAAAATCCTTGCTTATGATTTCGCAGGTAATCAGGAATCCTGGGGTACATGGAATAAAAACCCTCCTCCAAAATCAGCTCTAAAAGTTTTCCCTTTTGACTGGAGCAGTGAAAAGTCTTGGACTGTTCTGCCTGAATCCCCAGAAACCATTGTATTAACAATCCCACCACTGCTGAATGATCCTCCGGCAGAAAGAATCCGCTTAAATCAATGGTGTGAGTGGATGAAAAAAAATCGTACAAATATAAAGCGCATAATTTATATTTCTAGTACCGGTGTTTATCCAAAACGTAACGGATTATGGCATGAAGAGTCAGAATTTGAGCCGGATACAAATTCCGGTAAACTCCGTTTAATCACTGAAGAAATACTTGGCCGTTTTTTCAAGCTGCAAGTTGTCCGCCCTGGAGGAATTTATGGAAAAGGGCGCGGAATTGATTTACGACTTAAGTACGGGAAACATATCCTGGTTTCCGGAACTCCGGTTCACCGCATACATGTAAAAGACCTGGCGCGAATTGTATTACATCTGCTTATAAATCCTGAATCAGTACGATGCGTTAATGCGGTTGACTTTGATCCAAAACCGTCTTGGAAAGTGGCACAATGGCTTGTTCAAAACAGGGAAGATTTGACTGAGAAGATGCTTCAGGGTATTAAGGATAATTCAGATTGTATTTCTGGCAATGCAGAACGTTTTGTATCAAATCAGTGTTTGATTGATCTCGGAATAAATCTCTGCTTCCCGACTTTCAGGGAAGGAATGATTCAAAGCTCATCATAGTCATAACTCTAATATTAGTGGATAACTAAAGCAAATATTAATCAAATAATTATATTTCTAATTTCAAAAAATCTATGTGAATTTATAAAATATGATTTTATATATTAAAGTATTTTCTAAATATAAAATGTTTTTCAGTTTAAAAAATTTATATTTTTTTCTTTGGTTTATTTTATTTTTATCTATCATATGGCTTGGAACATCTAAAAATTTATTTGCTCTTCCAATCAAAACCTCAATAATGAATGCTGAAGAACAGAAAGTTGGGCAGGCACTGGTTTACATTGATTACGTGGAACTGCAGGACATGGAGGGGACTGCAAAAGGACGTCTGGGATTTGTAAATATTAAGGGTGGTTTCCAGCTGTTTGTGGTAATAGATGATGGACAGCAAAATTTAGTCGGAAGCTCAAAAAACAGAAAGCTTTATAACAATAAGGGTGAATTACTGGCACACTATGACTGGACAACATTCTGGTCCTATGTATATGCTCCCGACGGTACAAAGATTGGTGAAGCAAAGTGCATTGCTTTCAGGGGTATTTGTTCCGCGGGAATTGCAAGCTACCTTACAGGACTTTTAGATCAATAAAGAGTATGCGTGATATATGGGAAGATCAGTTAAAATGGGTTAATTCGGGAGAAGCTTTCGTACTGGCAAGGGTAATCCGTACATGGCGATCTGCACCCAGAAAAACTGGTGCAGGTATGTTAATAGGGCCCGGAATGAAGGTATCAGGCTCTGTTAGTGGAGGCTGCATTGAAGGCGCTGTTATTGAGGAAGCACTTGAGGTACTTGAAACAGGGCGATCACTCCAACTCAATTATGGAGTTGAAGACGAACTGGCTTTGTCCGTAGGCCTTTCATGCGGAGGTGAAGTTTCGGTGCTTGTTGAAAAACACTGGGCCTTTTCAGATAATCCGGAAACAAGAAAAGTCTGGAATAAGCTTCAAATTTGTATAAAAAACAATGAGCCAGCGGTTCTGCTTTCTCCTCTGGCAGCTGAAAACAAAAATGGAGAAGAAAATAGAATACCTTTACTTGTACTTCCAAACGAAGATGAAAATATTGGTGGAATTCAAAATAATCGGGAAATAGCAACCGAGCTGGCAATAGATTTATACGATAGGCGTGAAAACAGTATTGTCGAAATTGATGGAAAAAATTTCTTTATCCAAGTTTTTCCAAGGCAGGATCAGCTGCTGATAATCGGTGCAGGTCACATTACAATACCTCTTGTGCGTTTTGCAAAGGAACTGGACTTTTTAACTGCAGTTATTGATCCTCGGGGTGTCTTTACAAATCCGGAACGCTTTGATGTTCCTCCCGACCAGCTGATCAGAAAATGGCCCGACCAAGTATTGAATGAATGGACACTTAATGAAGATACATACGCCATTTTGCTAACACACGATCCTAAAATCGATGACCCTGCTCTGCATATTTTGCTTAAACACAATCTATCATACATCGGAGCATTAGGCAGCAACCGAACTCATGCCAAACGCTGCGCCCGTCTGGAGGAGGCCGGAATTGATAAAGACTCAATCAAACAGATCAAGGGTCCTGCCGGAGCAGACATCGGTGCACAGACTGCCGCAGAAATTGCACTAAGTATGATCGCCGAAGTGATTGCTGCAAAACGGGGCAGGTTGTAAAGACTTCAGGAAACAACCCATCCTTTAGCTCGTTCTAACGCACGACCCCATTCCACCATCATCCGTGCTGAATCTTCCCTAGAAATACTCGGAGAGAATATTTTTTCCTGCTGCCACAACTTGCTGATTTGTGCCTGGTCCCGCCAAACTCCAACTGAGAGGCCTGCTAGGAATGCTGCGCCCATTGCGGTTGTTTCAAGAACCTTAGGTCGTTTTACATGCAGCCCCAAAACGTCAGTCTGGAACTGACATAGGAAATCATTTGCCGCTGCTCCCCCGTCAATCCGAAGTTCCTTGATTTCCTGTCCGGTATCTTTGGCAATACTCTGCAGTACTTCAGCTGATTGAAAGGCAATTGCTTCAAGAGAGGCACGAACAATGTGATTGCGGTTGGTATCCCGACTTAAGCCCACAATTGTTCCTCTGGCATAAGGGTCCCAGTGAGGAGCACCGAGTCCTACAAAGGCGGGAACCACAAAAACACCCCCGGAATCAGAAACAGATTCTGCCATCTCCTGAGTTTCTGAAGCATCAGCAAAAAACTGCAGTCCGTCCCTAAGCCATTGCACCAATGCTCCAGCGATGAAAACCGACCCCTCAAGGGCATAAGTAACTTTCTGATCAATTTGCCATGCTATTGTAGTAAGTAGACCATGCTTTGAATGAACCTGTTCGGAGCCTGTATTTGAGATCATAAAACAACCAGTACCATAGGTGTTTTTTGCCATTCCTGTTTCAAAGCATGCCTGGCCAAAAAGCGCAGCCTGCTGATCCCCAGCTACACCAGTAATAGGAGCAGAACCTCCAAATAAATCTGGATCAATCTCTGCAAAAATTCCACTTGAGGGTTTAACATCCGGAAGGGTCTCACGAGGAATATTGAATCGAGCCAGTATTTCATCATCCCATGAACATGCTTCAATATTGAAAACCATCGTCCGAGAAGCATTACTTATTTCAGTGACGTGAACCTGACCACTTGTCATCTGCCAAATTAACCAAGAATCAACAGTCCCAAAACATAGATTACCATATTTAGCCAACTCACTGGCCTCAGTAACATTTTCAAGAATCCAGCGCATTTTTGTTCCAGAAAAATAGGGATCGGTTACCAGTCCGGTCTTTTTTCTCAGTACACGGTCAAAACCCTCATCTTTCAACTGCTCACAATAATCAGCGGTGCGGCGGCACTGCCAGTTGATGGCCGGCGTAACTGGTTCTCCAGTATTTCTGTTCCATGCAATAGTGGTCTCTCGCTGATTTGTAATTCCCACAGCGGCAATGTCTTTCATTTTCAGCGCAGCTTTATTCAAGGCTTCCCGAATGGTTTGAGACTGGCTGACCCATATTTCCTGTGCGTTCTGCTCTACCCATCCAGACTGTGGATAGAGACAGGCTAATGGTGTGCTTGCATCCGCAACTATTTCTCCTTTTTCACTGAAAAGAATTGTACGTGAGCTTGTGGTGCCTTGATCCAGCGCCATGACTATTTTTGTCATTTTATACTCATTTTTCTAGTTTTTTAATTTAAGGAGAACGGCTGCCTGAGCGGATATTCCTTCCTCACGGCCAGTGAACCCCATATGTTCAGTTGTTGTGGCTTTGATTGACAACTGATCAATATTTATTTTCAGTACAGAAGCTAGATTTTTACGCATATCCAAAAGATAAGCTTTTAATTTCGGTTTCTCTGCTATAATAATGCTATCCAGATTTTCACAACAATATGCTCTGTCCTCAATCATCTTTTGAACACGACTAAGAAGCTCCAAGCTGTCTGCTCCTTTAAATTCATCTTCTGTATCAGGAAAATGCTCTCCAATGTCCCCAAGTGCCAGGGCCCCCAAAATGGCATCCATAACAGCATGAACTAAAACATCAGCATCTGAATGCCCTAGCAGCCCCTTTGAATGGGGTATACGCACGCCTCCAATCACAAGGGGGAGTCCCTCTAAAAGTGCATGTGTATCAAATCCTATACCTGTTCTGAACATTGGGAGTAAATGTTTAAAATTTTGGAAAATTTTTATAACATATTAATTATAATACCATGCAATATAGATATAAATATACTTGACCGTAAACTTGATTAGATGCTATGTTGTATTGTTTATCTTAAATAAAATCTTAACCAAGTAATTTCCATCCTGCTATGGATTTTAAACAAGCTATTATTGAGAACGCATGGGGAGGATTCAGCGTGGATTATGGACTTCTGCATTTGCAGCTGGCCACACCTTTCGCAGTATTGATTGTTCTGTTCATAATGATTTACGCTCTTAACAAACTTCTTTTTCAGCCTGTTTTACGAACCCTTGACAATCGGACTAACGCCATAGCAAAAAGTGAGCAGACTGTTATTAAGGTAAGTGAAGAGGTTGAAAGTCTAAAGCAAGACTTTCAAAAAAAACTAGATAAAGTGCGCTTGGAGGCCCTTCATCTAAGAAATACAGGACATGAAGAAGGTTCAGCTGAAAGAGAATCGATGATCATGGAAGAGCGAAAAACACTGGAGAATGAGATCCAAAAGAATATTGCAGAACTGGAAGGAGAAATTAAGTCTACCAAAAAAATTTTCTCGAAGCTTAATAAGGAGCTATCAGCATCAATAAGAAAAC
This sequence comes from uncultured SAR324 cluster bacterium, assembly GCA_902562015.1. Next base: position 68,859 of record CACERX010000004.1, on the reverse strand, counting down.
AACTTTTAAATTAGATTTAAATACAAAATCTCAGTTAAGGAACACAGCCTAATTTAGATTTATTATCTTAAAAAGAAAATTATGCTTTTAAAAATCCATCAGTATTTAATTTGTATTAAGAAATATATTCCAGCAATTCATGCAATACGAATTATTACTCTGGCTTTTTTTTTGATTTACATGAACACATGCTTGTTTGCAGCAGAAAATGAAGGTGGAGGTTCTCCTTTAATGGACTTTATTTGGAAAGTTGTAAATGTAGTAATACTAGGAGCAATCATTTACAAGTTTGCTAAGAATCCTGTGGGGAATGCTCTTAGCAACTCGGCTGAATCGGCTAAGAAATTGATAACAGATGCTAGGGAAGCAGAAGAAAACCTTACAGCGGAATTGAATGACATGCGAAGCAAAATTGCCGGACTTGAAAAGGAAGCAGAGCAAATGGTCAAAAATGCTAAGAAAGATGCTCAAATTGAAAAAGAGCGGATTGTTGAAGAGGGCAAACATGAAATAGAACGCATGAAGAGGCAGGCCAGTTTTGCCCTTGAACAGGAAAGTAGGAAAGCAGAAGCTGGTTTAAGGTGCTGGGTTGCTGAAGAAAGTGTCAAATTAGCTGAAAAAGAGCTGAAACAAGAAATGAATCAAAATCAGCAAAATAAACTGGCTGATAATTATATGGATGAATTAAGCCAGACTAAAGGAGCTACGTGAGTCAGGGCATGATCGCAAGGCGTTATGCGAAGGCCTTGGTAAATTTAGCAGAAAATGAAAAAGACCTGGATAATACAGGAAAGCACCTTAACTCTATAACAGAGGTTTACAAAGAAAATTCAGAATTAAGGCAAGTGCTTTCAGACACTAAAGTTTCATCCGGGGTAAAATTGGAAATTCTGAAAGACGTACTAAGTAAAATAAAAGTTTCAAAACTTGTTGACACATTCAGCCGCTACCTACTGGCAAAGCGGCGCATTGATTTTTTGCCAGATATTGAAAGGGCATTTAATTTGTTATTACAGGAAAAACTGGGACGAATCGAAGCTAAAGTGACTACTGCATCAGAGCTCCCAAAAGAAACTGTAAAAAAACTAGTTGATGCTATTTCCAATTATTCAGGTAAAGAAATCGAAGTAAATGTAACCATTGACCCTTCTATAATAGGCGGCATAGTAACACGTATCGGTTCCACAGTTATTGATGGGAGCATCCAAACCTATTTAAATCAGATAAGACAATCAATTATAAAAGGCTGAAAAGTTATGAAAATTAGAGCAGAAGAAATCAGTAAAATAATTCAGCAGCAAGTTGAAAATTTTGATAAAACCGCAACCAAATCAGAAGTAGGAACAGTATTGGAAGTTGGAGATGGAATAGCTCGTGTCTTTGGACTGGATAATGTCCAGGCAGGGGAACTCGTTGAATTTCCGGGAAGTGTCACTGGCATGGCTCTAAACCTTCAGGAAGACAATGTAGGGATAGTTATTTTTGGAGATGACCGTGGTATCAAGGAAGGAGATGAGGTTAAGCGTACAGAGAAAATTGCCGAAATTCCTGTGGGAGAGGGCTTACTCGGAAGAGTTGTGGATCCACTTGGCAATCCCATTGACGGCAAAGGACCAATTGAATCCTCAGACACTAGACTTATTGAAACAATTGCCCCAGGAATTGTTGCCAGAAAATCAGTACATCAGCCAATGCAGACCGGACTTAAAGCAATTGACTCGATGGTCCCAATAGGTCGTGGACAGCGTGAATTGATCATAGGCGATAGACAGACAGGGAAAACCGCAATTGCAATAGACACTATCATCAATCAAAAAGGTGGTGATATGATCTGCATCTATGTTGGAATCGGCCAGAAGCGCTCAACCATGGCCCAGATTGTTCAAAGATTGGAAAACGAAGGCGCGATGGAACATACAATCGTCGTTTCCTCAACCGCTTCTGAGCCCGCACCACTCCAGTTTCTAGCTCCTTATTCTGGAGTAAGCATCGGTGAATATTTCCGAGATAAGGGTGGACACGTACTTTGTGTTTATGATGATCTTTCAAAACAGGCTGTAGCCTATCGACAGCTTTCACTTCTTCTGCGTCGCCCACCAGGACGGGAAGCATATCCAGGTGATGTTTTTTATCTGCACAGTCGCTTGCTGGAAAGGGCCTGCAAACTAAGTGATGAACTTGGCGCAGGTTCACTGACAGCACTACCGATTATCGAAACTCAAGCTGGAGATGTGTCAGCATACATTCCCACAAACGTGATTTCAATTACTGATGGACAGATTTTTTTGAGTACAGACCTTTTCAATTCCGGAGTTCGTCCAGCAATTAACGTTGGCCTCTCAGTGTCTCGAGTAGGAGGTGCTGCTCAAGTTAAAGCAATGAAGCAAGTTGCTGGAACTTTGCGTCTTGACCTTGCACAGTACAGGGAAAAAGAAGCATTTGCCCAGTTTGGTAGTGACTTGGACCAAGCTACCCAAAAACAGCTTCAACGAGGACAGCGCCTGGTAGAAATTCTGAAACAGCCGCAGTATCAGCCAATGCCTTGGGTTGATCAGGCTATTTCCATCTTTGCTGCAACGAACGGATTCCTAGACGATCAACCAATCAACAAGCTAGGCAAATTTGAATCTGAATTCTTAACATTTATACAAACTAATAAAGCTGATTTACGTAAATCGATCGAAGAAATAGAAATGATTGATGAAACCGCAGAAACGGGATTGAAATCAGCGTTGAATGAATTTGCAGAAGCTTTTTCTGCAGAAAATAGTCCCACTTAATCAGGAATGGCTAGCCTAAAAGATATACGAAAACGCATTGACAGCGTTAAAAGAACACAGAAGACCACAAGTGCCATGAAAATGGTTTCTGCTGCAAAACTTAGACGTGCGGAAGACCACATTCGCGAAGCGACACCCTATGCACAAAAGCTGAAAAGCATTGTCACATCACTCAGTACTCGTTTTGAAGGAGAAGAGCAGGATACAGGCTTTGGCAGTCTCTTCCGGAATTCCAGCGGAAAAAGAACGGGTGTTATTTTAGTTACTAGCGACCGTGGACTTTGCGGAGGATTCAATTCAAATCTTTCTAAGGCTTTACTTCAACAACTTTTTGATGAAGAAGTAGAGTGTGCTGAGTTTGCAATCTTTGGACGAAAAGGAAATGATTTTTTCAAAAGAACTCAGCATAAAATTCTTGTCAATCATGCAGGTACTCCTCCAGATCAACATCTTAACCTAGTCGAGGAAGTTGTAGGTAACTTTACTCGACGATTTGAGAACGGGGAACTAGATCAGGTGCTTCTCGCATACAATCATTTTGTAAGTGTGATTTCTCAGATTCCAGTGATTGAACCGCTTCTACCGATCAAACCTATAGAAACAGAAACAGTTGATAAACGCGAAATATTGTTTGAACCCTCACCAGAAGAAATACTACAAACTCTTTTGAAAAAATATGTTCAAAACCAAGTTTACGTTTCCTGGCTTGATACAATTGCAGGAGAGCATGCAGCTCGAATGACTTCAATGGACGCTGCCACAAAAAATGCTGGAGAAATTATCGATAAGCTCCAGCTGCATTATAATAGAACCAGACAGGCAGCAATTACAGGAGAACTGATTGAAATCATAAGCGGCGCAGAAAGTTTATAATTAAAATTTTTTTACCTAACAGCAAGAAAAAGGAAAAAATGAGCACAGGCAAGATCGTACAGGTAATGGGACCGGTAGTTGATGTGGAATTCGAAACAGAGAACCTTCCTCAAATTTTCTCAGCACTTGAAATAAAACTGGACGGAGATTCTAAATTAATTTGCGAAGTACAGCAGCATCTCGGCGAAAGTACGGTACGCACAGTATCAATGGGATCAACAGACGGTCTTTACCGAGGGATGGATGTAAAAGATCTAGGTGAAACTATATCTACACCTGTCGGAAAGGGAGTACTTGGCAGAATTATAAATGTTACAGGAGATCCAGTTGATGAAGCCGGACCAATAAAAACAGATGAACGTTGGTCAATCCACCGTGAGGCTCCGACATTTGCTGAACAAGAAACAGATGCACAAATGTTGGTCACTGGAGTAAAGGTTATGGACCTCCTTTGTCCCTTCCTTAAAGGAGGCAAAATTGGTTTGTTCGGTGGAGCAGGGGTTGGAAAAACAGTTGTGATCATGGAACTGATCCGAAACATTGCTGCAGAACATGGTGGCTTCTCAGTTTTTGCCGGAGTAGGTGAGCGTACACGTGAAGGAAATGATCTTTGGAATGAGATGAAAGAATCAGGAGTACTAGACAAAACAAGCCTTGTATATGGTCAAATGAATGAGCCTCCAGGTGCGCGTGCCCGAGTAGCACTGACCGGCTTAACCGTTGCAGAATATTTCCGTGATGAAGAGGCCGCAGATGTACTAATGTTCATAGATAATATTTTCCGATTTACTCAGGCAGGTTCAGAAGTTTCTGCACTGCTTGGGCGAATTCCTTCTGCCGTAGGTTACCAACCTACGCTTTCTACTGAAATGGGAAATTTACAGGAGCGTATTACCTCAACCAACAAAGGGTCGATCACTTCCGTGCAAGCCATTTACGTTCCTGCTGACGACCTGACTGATCCAGCACCGGCAACTACTTTTTCTCATCTTGATGCAACAGTCGTCTTAAGCCGTGCAATCACTGAACTGGGTATATATCCGGCAGTTGATCCGCTTGATTCAACATCACGCATTCTTTCTGCAGATGTTTTGGGTGAAGATCACTATAGTGTTGCACACGAAGTGCAAATACTCCTGCAAAGGTACAAGGACCTGCAGGACATTATTGCAATACTTGGAATGGATGAATTGTCTGAAGAAGACAAAGTCGTAGTGAGCCGCGCCAGAAAAGTACAGAGATTCCTCTCCCAGCCTTTCTTTGTGGCAGAGACTTTTACTGGTACTTCAGGTGAGTATGTTGATATTAAAGACACCATTAAGGGATTCCGGGAAATTCTTGATGGGAAACATGATGATCTTCCTGAACAAGCATTCTACATGGTGGGAACTATTGATCAGGTATTGGAAAAAGCAAAAAAACTGAGTAACTGATGGCAGATAAACTTAGTCTTGAAGTAGTAACCCCCTTTCGAACAGTTTTGAACGAGGATGTAGATTCAGTCACTCTTCCTGGAATTGAAGGTGAGATGGGTATTCTTCCGGAGCATGTTCCCCTGTTGACAATACTTGATGCTGGAATTATGTCCTACGTAAACGGTAAGGGAAAAACACAAGCAATCGCCGTTCACTGGGGCTATGCCCAAGTTGATGGAAACAATGTCAGAGTATTGGCAGAGCTTGCTGAAACCGCTCAAGAGATTGACCTGACGCGTGCACAGATGGCAGAGAAAAAAGCTAAGGAACTCCTTCGATCCGAAAAGCCTACTTCTTCAGATTGGGAAGATGAGGAAAGTCGACAAAAAGTATATGAGAATAAACTACAGAGATCAGTAATACGTCAGGCAGTTGCAAAATTCAAATAAATTTTCAAGTTCCAGATGAGTTACCGACAGCAATTCTCCTCTTAAAAAAACTCTCTTTTGCTGGGCTTTCCAAAAAAGTCTTTACTTCAGCTCTATAATATTTCTTACAAAGTTAAATAAGCAAAGCTTGTTTTACTGAGAAGATAATTTTCCATCAGTCCCATACTTATATTCCTCAGTAATTACTATCCAATAATTTTCATAATCAATTGATATTATCTTATATTTTATAAAAAAATTAAGGCTGTCATACTTTTTGCACTAGTCTAAGATGTATTTTCTAAGACGAAATTCTTGATAAAAAAGACAGATAAAAACATATGCTGGAAGACAAATCAAATTTAAGACAGGTCACAAAAAGTTTTCACGAAAATTTGATACAGAGACTTGGTCCACACGAAGGCCGGGTTCTCGACGCACTTGGCCATGATTTTTTCTATCTAGTAGATAAGCTTTCTGCAGATCTTTATGAAAAACATCCTAAGGATGCTGCATTACTGGACTTGAGTGAGTCAGAATTCCCTTGGGAATTACAGGTTTTCGCAAACCAGTTTTTGCGTGAATGTGCCCAATCTAAAGGGGAACTGACAAAATTTTGTAGCGGATTGAGAAAAAAATTAGAGGATACAGAGTTCAGAAAAAAATTCTGGAAAATTCTTTATGCAGCATATCAGCAACATTTTTACGTAACAGACAGTGAAAAAAGTTTTCTTGTCTGAGTAAAATTTTACTCCTAATGCCCCAAAATCCAACTGAAAACAAGGAAAAAACATCAGATTTAGACTCCAAACCAGAAACATGGAGAAAAGCCTGGATGGCTTCTCCTGGCCCAGTTAAATACTCCGAACACGCAACCCTGTTTTTAAAAGGGGTCTTCATGGGAACTGCGGATATTGTTCCAGGTGTTTCCGGAGGAACTGTTGCTTTTATAACTGGTATTTATTATGACCTACTTTCAGCTATCTCTTCCCTAAATTGGAAACCATTTCGACAGGCATTTCGTTTTAAAGGTAAAGAAGCTCTTTCTGCACTTCATCTGCGTTTTTTAGTTACACTTGCCTCTGGCATTGCCTTAGCAGTTGTAAGTACAGCGCACCTCATGCACTACTTGTTAACCCAACATGCTATTCAGACATGGTCTTTATTTTTTGGTTTGATAACAGCTTCAATAATTGTAGTAAGTCAATCGATTAAAAATCGTATCTCGAGTTTTCCCACTTTATTCTTAGGCACTCTGATCTCTTACGGAATAACCGGCCTTATACCATTGCAAACATCAGAAGAGCCCTGGTTTATATTCTTCTGTGGAGTTGTTGCAATTTGCGCCATGATACTTCCGGGATTAAGCGGTTCATTCATTCTTCTTGTATTAGGAAAATATGCTTTCATTACAGCAGCATTAAGGAATCCGTTTTTGCTAGAAAATACCCAAATCCTTTTGATATTCCTTGCTGGATGCGTAGCAGGAATATTAGGATTTTCTAGGATCATACGATACGGACTGTTGCACTGGCATGATTTCACGATAGCATTTCTTACAGGACTTATGATCGGAGCAATGCGAAAAGTCTGGCCTTGGAAAGTTGCTTTGGAAAGTCAAATTATTCGTGGAAAAGAATACGTGATAAGGGAAGAAAATGTCTGGCCCCTTATGGACAATGACCTAGTAAATGCACTTTTTCTAATGTCATTTGGTTTCGCCCTCGTTATGTTGCTGGATAAATTTTCCAAAAGGAGATCTGCTTATTAAGCTTTTTCTCGCAGTCCTTTCAATAACTGCTTCACAGAACTAATCAATAGTTGACGTAACTCAAGTTGCTCTTTTTGGTTTGCACAATCAGCGAATTTTTCAAAATAATCAGTTACTGCTTGCAATGAATCCTTGATTTTTTCAGGAGACATTCTGTATTTACCCACTGAATCTTCTTTACCTGTTTTAAGTTTGAGAGTCCCATTTTCTTCCGGCAGTTTTTTTTCACGCACACGTTTTAGTGTTTCCCTAAGTTGCCTGATACTTGGTGCATTTTTTTCTCCTTTGGCTTCCTGCCAAATCTCTTCTCTTTCTTCTGGTGTACTGCATGTACTCAACAAGTATGCTCCAGAAGCAGTGTAACGAGTAATTAACTCAGGTTTTAACTCATAAACTTCTGCCACCTTTCTACATTGCATAGCAGATGAATAGGGCATATTTATATTATCCGCATACCATGATTTAATCTGCTCAGTAGTGAGTTTTGATTCTTTGAGCAAAGAATGCAGGGAAATTAGGTGAAGTCCAAGTAAAAAATAATCATCAGCTATATTTTCAATGTACTTATTTATCTTGTTCACCACAGTCTGTACCCTCGGGAATCCCTTTTGTAGAGAATCTTGTGAGGAATCAATTTTCAATTCAGGAAGAAAGAACTCTTTTTTTATCTTTCCTGTTGGCAGAGATGAATTATTACTTACATCAAAATTTTTCTGAGCACCTTCCTGCAGAATTTCACGCTGTGAATTCAGATTTATTTCAAGTTTTTTACTCATGACCGCTCTCATCCTTGAAGCTTTTTTTACTATCAATTAATTCAACAAAGTTTATTGTAGATTAGACTGTTAACTCCATTTTACATTTTTATAAGAAAAATCTAAATACTTTGCCTTTTAGCAAAATATTACATAAATACTATTTTTGATCACTCTTTTTTTCTTTTTTTAACTATCCTGCGCATAATTTCCCTACATAGCAGATCGTACATACCTGCACCACGGGTACACCCGCTCTTATAATCAAATATGTTTTTCTGAAAAGCAGGTGCTTCCTGGATAGAAACAGACTCTTCGATAATGGAGTTAAAAATCAATAATGGCCATCTCTCTTTCAATCCAGCGGTTATTGTTCTAGCGAGTCTGGTACGGGGTTGAGATCGTGTTACGGCAATACCAAGGACTTCAGCTTTACACTCACCCAATTTGCTTTCCTTAAATTCATCAATGTAAGACATTATCTGATCACACCCACTGTATCCCAAATAATCCGTAACTACTGGCACTATAACAAAATCAACATACATTAGAATGTTACGGCTTATTTCATTCCAGCTGGGTGCAGTATCAAATATAACAATATTATGATTTATAGTCGAAAGAAGGTTTTTGAGCAGGTCATCTTTGAACTGAGTTTGACTCAAATAGCTGCAAGCATCCACCATTGTTTGCCCTCCGGAAGGTAAAAAGGAAAGATGCTCAGCAAGTTGAATAAACTCAAAATTACTTACTTTACCCAAAATTATGTTTGCAAGATTACAAAAATGATCTCGCTGAAAAGTAGTAGTAATATTTGCCTGAATATCCGAGTCAATTAAAAGAACTTCACGTCTGGCCTTGGCAATGCGGCTGGCAAAATTGATGGCAAGAGTTGTTTTTGCTTGCCCGCCTTTCATCGTCATGACTGCAATTTTAATACTCACACCTACCCGATTTTATTCATTAAGATTGAAAAATTCAGTTGGGTTTTTTCAAAAAAGGCTTAGGGAGGTATGCTTCACAAGAGAAAGGCAACTTTATACCTTGAGTTTGTAAATGACGCAACCTATATAAATATGCTGCACCAGTCATGATGTGCCATGCTACTTCAACCGTCTTTCGTTTAGAAACATCCTCCAGATACGAACCTTTTACCCAATTGTTAAAAGCCCCGATTGCTGGACCTGCCCAAATCTGGTAATCAGTTTCACGACCTATTTCACCAGTATTAGACCAATGTGAAGTCAAACCTAGGTACCAGCGAAAAATTAAAGCCATCTTTCTTTTCGGGTGATCTTTTGCACGTTCAATCTGATGTGGGTCTCGTTCAAAAAAATGTTCTTTTGTCTGAAACCATATTTCTTCTAATGAGTTACGAAAAACCTGCTGTTCCAGCTTTTGCAGTTCCTGCAAAGGTATATCCTCAATGCTTTCGTAATTCTTATAAAGTTCATAAAGTTTTTTGGCGCGCATTGGAAACAAAGTCCCCCGCTTAAGAACCTGCAGTTCGACACCCATTTCAAACATATCTGCCGCAGGAGCCATAATTACATCCGCCATTTCTGCCTGGGCCAGAAGTTCTTTACTATGTTCAGATGCAGCTGCTTCAACGCAAGCTTGGTTAACTGAGCCTGTTACAATGTATGCTGCCCCCATCATAAAAGCAGCCAATGCGGAAGCAGGACTTCCTATTCCACCTGCCGCTCCCACACGGATAATATGAGAATATCCATATTGTTTCTGAAATTGTTCACGCAATGCTATAATGGCCGGAAGGAGAGAAACAAGAGGGCGATTATCAGTGTGTCCTCCGGAATCAGCCTCCACCGTTATGTCATCTGCCATAGGCACTGCTGTTGCTAGCTGTGCCTGTTCTCTTGTAATACTTTTTTCCTCAACCAACTTATTCAGTATAGATTCAGGAGCCGGTGCCATAAATTTGGAAGCTACTTCCGCTCTTGAAATTTTTGCTATTACCCTGTTTGTTATTTCTACCTGGTTTTGTGAATTTCTGCGTAAACCTGCCACTCGATAACGCACAATATTAGGAGTCAAACCTAGGAATGCAGAAGCTTCAACTGTTCTAACACGATATTTCAAGTATAATTCGACTGCAGCCTTTTCAATTGCATCTTCGCTTGGACTGTGGATCAAATTAAAAGCATAAGGACCCTCCGGCAAAGCTTTTTGAATGTTGTTTATTGCTTGCTCAATAATGGAAGGAAGTAATCCTGCGGCACCAAATGAACTGAGCAGGCCAAATTTACCTGAAGAAATAACAAGATTTTCTGAGGCTATTCCGTTTGCCATAGATCCAGTCATGTAGGCCATTTTTAGACCATGAAACTTAATGAATTCTGGATCTCCCAACTGGGTTGTTTTCAGGGGTAGTGCTTTAGCTAGAAGACTCATAGATAAACCAGAAGTAGATTCATCTGCATCCTCTTTCAGACAAACTCCGATTGAATCCCCATTTTTCACAATACAGCAAGTTTTATCAAGCTTGAGCAGTTTGTCACGGATCTCTGCATCAGAGTATGATACTGATTCAGGGACAATTTTCAGCTTTCTGCTAATGTCTTTAACTACTGAACCCGAAAGATTTTTTTTCATCATTAAGTGCTAAATTTATTAGATTATTTTCAGCGGTCAATTTTCAAGACAGCCATAAATGCTTCCTGAGGTACTTCCACTGAACCTACCCGTTTCATTCTTTTTTTACCTTCTTTCTGCTTCTCCAGCAGTTTTCTTTTTCGAGTAATATCCCCTCCATAACATTTTGCAGTTACATCCTTGCGCAATGCACCCTGAGTTTCACGAGCTATTACTTTAGCTCCAATAGCAGCCTGAATTGCAACCTCATACATCTGTTTTGGAATAAACTCTTTTATTTTTTTTGCCAGCTCACGACCCCTAAATGATGCCTTGTCACGGGGAACAATCATGGACAATGCATCCACCATTTCACCATTTAGTAATATGTCAAGTTTGACCAAGGCACCCATACGGAAGTCGATAAGTTCATAATCTAAAGAAGCATATCCCTTAGAAATTGATTTGAGCTGATCATAAAAATCCAGTACAATTTCATTTAGGGGAATTTCATACTCAAGCATAACACGATTTGGGACAGGATACTCCATTAGGGTCTGAAAACCCCGGCGATCCTGTGCTAGTTTCATTATACCACCGACATATTCCTGCGGAGTTAGAATCCGAGCACGAATGTAGGGCTCTTCAATGTATTCAATTTCAATTGGAGAGGGCAACTGAGACGGATTATCCACAGAAATGACTGTCCCCTTTTTAAGATGAACCTGGTACACAACGCTTGGTGCTGTTGTAATGAGCTGCAGATTAAATTCTCTCTCCAGTCTTTCCTGTGCAATCTCCATATGCAAAAGACCTAAAAATCCACAGCGAAATCCAAAGCCCAGTGCAGCAGATGTCTCAATTTCATAGCTAAGTGATGAATCATTCAAAGACAGTTTTCGCAATGCTTCTTTGAGATCTTCATATTGATCACTGTCTACAGGATAAATTCCACTAAAAACCATCGGTTTTGCCTCCGTGTAGCCAGGAAGAGGTTCTGTACTTAGATTGCCATCTTTCGTGATTGTATCCCCTATTATTGTATGACCAATGGTTTTTATTGATGCACTCAAAAAACCAACCTCACCAAGTTTAAGTTCATCTCGATGTTCAGGAAAAGGAGTAAAGATTCCAAGCTGGAATACTTCATATTCCTTTTCAGTTGCCATAAATCGAATTTTATCACCCACATGTACTTCTCCATCCACAATCCGTATCATCAAAACAATACCAAGATATGAATCAAACCAAGAGTCAAATATTAGGGCACGTAGGGGGGCACCTGAATCTCCAGATGGCGGTGGAATATAATCCACAACTTGTTGCAAAACCTCAGGAATACCGATCCCTTTTTTTGCGCTTACCATTGCAGCATTGCTGCTGTCTAGGCCTATAATGTCTTCAATTTCCTGACGAACCTTTTCAGTTTCTGCAGACGGTAAATCAATTTTGTTTAAAACAGGAAGGACTTCCAGATTATTTTCAATTGCCAAATAAACGTTGGCTAGTGTCTGTGCTTCCACTCCCTGAGCTACGTCAACAACAAGCAGAGCTCCTTCACATGCTGCAAGTGAACGGGATACTTCATAGGTGAAATCAACATGTCCTGGAGTATCTATAAGATTTAACAGGTATTCCCTGCCGTCGTTTGCACGATAATTTAAGCGCACCGTTTGTGATTTAACTGTAATCCCTCTTTCGCGCTCAATATCCATTTTATCAAGCAGCTGGTCTTGTGCCTCCCGTTCCGTGACAGCGCCTGTTTCTTTCATAAGACAGTCTGCAAGTGTGGACTTTCCATGATCAATATGTGCAATTATTGAAAAGTTCCTAATCAGGCTGGAATCTGGCGGGGTTTTTTTCATGTTTATTTACAAAAGTTTTTGTAAAATATCAAATTGTAAGGTAATACTATTTTTGTTTGCTGTTTATTTTTAAAACTCTCATCACATTCTATACAGACACCAAAATAATCATTAAATTTCCATTTGAAAACAAATAAAATGATGAAAGTATCCGAAGCCCTTCTCAACTCTAAAATTACATAATCCTGTAAAAAAATCGAGACATCCCTGCTTCCCGTATAGCTTAAATTTATACTCAATTCCTAGAAGAGAAGCATGTTTCAGGTTTTCATGCAGTACTTAATCTGCTATATTTTACTTTTACCTGACCAATTTTAACGTAATAATGTCTGAAACTGGAAATAGCAACTTTAGCAAGGAATCCTTTAAATTTCGTCATCGTCTTGAGTATTTCATTTTCAACAGACTTAAACAGTGGAGAAAGACTGCCTCAGAAAAATCATTAGGACGGGCAGCTTTAATACTTGATACCCTGCTTTATTATTTACTGCGCATCTGCCGAAAGATAGTGAAAATAAACCTGGAATTTGCTTTTCCAAAATTATCTTCAATGGAGCGTAAAAAAATAGCACGAGAAAATTATCGATGGTTTGCCCGTTTTTGCATGGACGTACTAAATATGGACGCATGGAAAGGGCACACATCAGAGATAGTTTGCTGCCAAAATCCTGAAATACTGGACCAGGCTTTGTCTGAAAAAAAAGGGGTACTCCTTATTAGCGGACATTTCGGAAACTGGGAAATGATTCCCCCAGCATTAGCTGAAAAGGGATATAAAGTTGTTATGTATGTTGGAAAACAAACCAACCCGCTCACAAATCATCTTCAAAATTCATCTCGTGCCAGTTTCGGTGTGGAAACAATTGACAAGGGTAAAAGAGCAACACTGCAAATGGGAAGAGCGCTTACTGAAAATAAAATAATCGCTATGCTGATTGACCAAAACGATAACAAATCAGAGCTTTTCGTAAATTTTTTTGGTAAGCTTGCATCCTGCAGTAAAGGCACTGCCGCATTCCATTTACTTCGCAGAAGTCCAGTTGTGCTTGTGACTTGCCCATATGTTGATAATCGTTTAGAAATTAATTTTCAGCATATCCAATTTGATCTTACTGGGAATCAGGAAAAAGACATATTGGAAGTTAACCAGAAAATAACTTCAGCGCTTGAAAAAGTAATTAGTCAATATCCTGAACAGTATTTCTGGATGCACAGACGCTGGAGGGCCCGTCCTCCTCAAGACCCTAAAAAAATATATTAAGAACATCATTGAAAAGATTAAAATAATGAATTCAAGGAAACTATATATCCATACAGAAAACTGGAGTGAAGAGCCATTCTCTATTTCAAGGAGCTACGAAGATAACTTCGATGTAGTGGTTGTTGAGATAGAACAAAATGGTTTTAAAGGCTGGGGAGAAGGCTCACCAACCGAACACTATCACGAGTCTATTCAACAAACCAAAACACTGATAGAAGATTTTAGAGAGGTGCTGGAAAATGGAATTTCGCGCCAAGATCTTCAGCAGGCAATGCCAAAAGGTGCTGCCCGAAATGCTGTGGACTGCGCTCTTTGGGACCTAGAGGCAAAACTTGCAGATAAAAGAATTTGGGAATTACCAGAAATTTCAAAGCATCTGGAAAAATACGGAAAGTCTAAAGCAGAAAGCGTTACAACCGTATATACGCTAAGCCTTGATACTCCTGAAAAAATGGGAGAAGCTGCTGCAAAACATGCGAGTCGTCCGTACTTGAAAATCAAACTGACCGGTGATGGTGATCTTGAACGACTGACTGCTATTTCAGAGAATGCACCCAACTCACGTTTGGTGGTTGATGCCAATGAGGGATGGACACTTGAGCATTATCAGCGTTTCGTTCCTGAATTGAAGTCTCTCGGAGTGGAAATGATTGAACAGCCTTTCCCGACTGACAAAGACAGTATCCTGAAGACACTTGAACGGCCTCTCCCAGTCTGTGCTGATGAGTCCTGCCATGACACTTTAGATCTTGAACGTTTAAAAGGGCTTTACGAATTTGTTAATATCAAGCTTGATAAAACAGGTGGACTTACTGAAGCACTGTACTTGCAGTCTCAGGCAGAAAAAATGGGATTTAGAACTATGGTGGGTTGCATGTCCTCTACATCACTTGGAATCGCACCTGCGTTTTTAATTGCTCAGCGCGCCGAAATTGTTGACCTAGATGCCCCGCTTTATCTTTACGAAGACAGAGCTTCGCCAATAAAATATAAAATGAGTGAAGTTTTCCCTCCTGCTGCAGAATTGTGGGGATGATTTGCTAACAAAAAATTGTTACTAATTTGCTTTAGAAATAAAGTAAATATTAAGTCACTTTTATTTTTTTACGCTAAAAATCATCTTTATTAAAATTTCTTAAAGTTTGTCTTCAAGGAGCTTGTAATGTACAATGTAATCCTCTATGAAAGGCCCTTCCATTAACAAACCTCCACTTTTTTTCCAAAGAATTAGGATTCTTTTTCTGCCAAACGGTACCTTGTTTTACGGATGGTGGATTGTTGCGGTTTCTTCTTTTGTTTTGTATCTGGGATCCCTTTTTTGGATACAAAGCTATGGTGCCTACGCAGTAGTCTTTAATCGGGAATTTGGATGGAGTATGACTATGCTTTCAGCTGCGTACACTTTGACACGCATTGAAAGTGGACTGCTTGGTCCAGTACAAGGGTGGATGACTGACCGGTATGGACCACGTATAATTTTAAGCATTGGCCTACTGATGCACGGTATTGGATTATTCTGTCTAACACTAGTCGAGACGCTTCCAGTCTACTTTCTAACGGTCATTATAATTTCAGTTGGAATTAGTCTAGGTGGATATCAAACGCTGATGGTTGCAATAGTAAATTGGTTCCAACGCCACCGCACAAAAGCTATAGCACTAACTCAACTGGGACACAGCTTAGGTGGGCTCAGTGTGCCAATGCTGGCATACGGATTAGAGCAATTCGGCTGGCATACAATAGCTTTTGCTTCAGGGTTAGCAGCAATTTTACTTGGCATTCCTCTGGCTCAAAACATACGTCACAGACCTGAAGAGAAAGATGAGGTCGTAGACGGTAAGATTATAGGAAAAAATTACAATAAACTTTTAGAAAAATATAATGAGAGTGTTTCTGTCAGCTGGCAAAACGCGCTAAGAACTTCTGCCTTTTGGTTTATCTCGGTAGGACACGCAATTGCGTTGCTATCTGTTTCATCAGTATTGGTGCATCTTATCCCACACCTAACTAAGACTCTTGATATGGGACTGACTGAAGCAGGATTAGTATTTTCAATTGTAAGTATATCTCAAATTCTGGGACTGTCTTGCGGAGGTTATTTGGGAGACCGTTTCAATAAGCGGATAATCTGTTTATACTGTATGATTTTTCATGGAAGCGGAATGCTAATTCTTGCATTTTTTGATGATTATTCAATGGTGATTTTGTTTTCTGTCCTTCATGGAATTGCTTGGGGTGTCCGTGGACCACAAATGGTTGCCATTCGTGCTGATTATTTTGGAA
Source organism: uncultured SAR324 cluster bacterium (assembly GCA_902562015.1). The sequence continues at coordinate 52,836 of CACERX010000004.1, read as the reverse complement.
CCAGATCCTTTGGAAAAATCTTTGGTATTTCATCAATGGTAGTTATGTTTGGCACCATGTTAGGACCGATTATCTGTGGGTTTGTTGTAGATTATTATGGAATATATAGAAATGCATTTATAATAATCGGCTTGATAAGCTACATAGGAGCACTTCTATTCTTTTTTGCTCGTAAACCTATGTTCCATGCTTAAAAACACCAAAAAAACTTAATTCAGATTAAAGCTACAATTTCGTATTTAAATAGAATATTTCAGAAGTCTTCGAAGACACTGATGTATCTTAATTCTTAAATTCAGAGCAGGTAATCACATCAGAGACGGATAATACCCGAATTATTCAGGTGCATTTCTGCAAGGTGGGCGTGTGTACCATTATTGTTAGGCAACTTAAAACTGCTATGAGTCTTTGCAGTTCCGCTTGCCATCTCGGCAATTGTAAACTCAAAACCATCTGGAATTTCAATACGCGCCCTATGCTCTGCTCCAGTCACTGCATTCTTGATTGGTTCCACATTTAGTTCAAAAATACCATCAACTACTACATGACCTTTACGTAACTCTATATCAGCTTCAATTTTGATAGGTAAATATAATGTTTCATGACGAATACTGGTCATGGCATTGACCACCCAAAAGATGGTAGCAAGTTCTTCTGTATCTTCTCCAGTAATTATTTTTTCCATTGCATTTCGCTGCTCTAAACTAGCCTGATCGTCAATAATAATAAGCCTCTCACCATTACCTTCATGAATTGGTCCGGGCCACTTTGCCAACATTCCAGCACTCAATCCATCTAGGGAAACCTCTCCATAAAATCCTTTTTCAATCCAAAACCCATCAGCAGCTTCGCAGGTACCATAAGTAGGCAGAGCATCAAATTGGCAAGGACAACCGTATGCACAATTGCAATTGGCGACTAAAACTGCGTGGATCTCCCAAGGTGTCATTTTGCCTATCAATTAAATAATTTATTCAAGAACCACAAATTCAAATTAATATACTCCTGAACGAAGAATGTAGTATATTTGAGCAATGCCAACGGGGCGGTTTTCAGTGTCAGTTACAACTAGGCAGGTTATAGAGTGCGTTTCCATAATATGCAGGGCTTTGGCCGCTAATACTTCCGCAGAAATTGTTTTTGGCTTCGGACTGGCATAATCCTGCAGTGGTTTTTCAAGAAAATTATTTCCTTTATCAAGAAGGCGCATCAAATCACCAGTGGTAAAAACACCACTAATTTTTCCATTCTTATTGACGGCAACTATTATTCCCAGATTTTTGCGTGACAAAACATTCATTGCCTCACGCATAAGCATTTTTTCTGGTACAACCGGCAACATATCACCTTTAATCATTACATCCTTAGTCCTGATAGTGAGCTTCCGTCCCAGACTACCCCCCGGATGAAATACTGCAAAATCATCCTCACTAAACTGACGTTTCTCTAACAGACACATGGCAAGTGCGTCACCAAGCACCAGAGTTGCTGTACTGCTTGCTGTTGGTGCTAACCCAAGCGGACAGGCTTCCTTATCCACTGCAACTGACAGATGAACTGTAGAAGTTTTGGCAAGTGTCGAATCAGAGTTTCCAGTAATTGCAATCATAGGAATGCCCAGTGCGTTGACGTGTCCAACAATCTGCAGTACTTCAGCAGTTTCACCACTATAAGAAAAAGTAATTATTGCATCCTTTCTAGTGATAATTCCCAAATCTCCATGAGAACTTTCACCGGCATGTAGAAAAAGCGATGGTGTGCCCGTACTGGTAAGTGTTGCGGCAATTTTCTGGGCAATCAGGCCACTTTTCCCCATTCCAGCAAGTATTACTTTTCCCTGGCACTCATAAAGAAGATTTACTGCCTGCTCAAATTTTTTATCAAGACGCTTGCTGAGGTCTTCTAGACCCGCAATTTCAATTTTCAACGTTTCACGTGCACGCTTCAACAATGTAGACATTTTTTAATAGTACAAAATTCCTTGTTTTTCAAAATGCCGCATTGTAGCAGAATCTCGCAAATCACCTGATTTCAAGATAACGGCATCCGTGTTGTGTGTTCCTTTTTTATTGGGGATTGAACCTCCTACTGCAAGCCTGTAAGGAGGAATTACAGGAAGTAGAAAATTTTTTTCTCCCACTACACACTCTAGGGGAGCCACAAAATCGTTAGTGTCTTCATCAAAAATTTTCTTGCCTGAAGCCATTATCACACCACTGGCAATAACTGATCCTTCTCCAATGATCCCTGTTACTTCACACATAGCTCCTATTTTCACATTGTCTTCAATAATTGAGGCAAGCCTACCAGCAGGCTCAAGGATACCCTCAATACCGGAACCTGCACCATACTTTACATTTTTACCAACCTGCGCACACGAAGCAACACGAGCCCCTCCATCTATCATACAACCCTCCCCAGCAATATATGCCCCAATATTCACAAATGCTAGGTTCATTATAACTGTTTTAGGACCAATATAAGCGCCCGTGCGCACCATACAACCAGGTGCATAACGAACTCCGCCCCGCTCAAAATCTTCGTCAGTGTAATTAGAGGTTTTTAGAGGAATCTTATCCCAGTATTTTTCTTCCATGCGCTTACTGTCATGTGTACCAAAATAATTCAAGACACCGTCAATTACATAAGGTTGAGGCTCCCAGTTATTATTAACTTTCTCAGCTGCACGAATTTTACCCTGATTCAGCAATTCGATAAAAACTTTGCACTCTTCAGCAGAAGCAACTTGTCCAGAAAGATTTTCCAGCAGGTCAGGACATGAACATTCCACATTTTCTATCCTAAGGATTCCGCTACTTTTCATCCCCAGAAGCAATTCAAGTTTCTGGTGCTTGCCTGGATTTTTGCGCGCATCCTCAACTTTTTCCTCAAAGATCCTCAATCCTTCCTTTGCTGCTTCGAAGTCAATTACACCTTTTTTCTCAGCAATATGCTTGAAAACTCTGACTGAACCCTGTCGTCCAGGAATATTTGGAATAATTGAAACAAGTTCATCTCTCTGATTGTAAAGTCGCAACAATACAGTTTTTTCTGCAGTTGGTATAGATTTCAGATTTTCTTCAAATGTTTTCATTTTTCATCATTTTAGTAATCATTAATCGACATTTAAATGTGTTTAAGTGGTGATTTCCCCAGAGGGAAAACATTAAAACCAATTTTATAAAGCTTATCATGATCTAGATGATTACGCCCGTCAAAGATAAATGCTGGCTCTGCCATTGCTTGATGAATTTTCCCGTAATCAAGATCAAGGTATTCATCCCACTGTGTAACAAGAGCAAGTGCATGTGCACCGTCGGCAGCTTCGTAAACGTCCTCAACAAATGATAAATCACCCTTAAGATTCTTTAGTTCAATTCGGGCGTTTTCAAGCGCTTTTGGATCATGAATTCTGACCTTTGCGTTTTCTCCTACGAGTCTTTCACATAAGTGAATTGCAGGAGAATCGCGCGTATCCCCAGTATCCTGCTTAAAAGCAAATCCCAACATGGTAATTGTCTTGCCTGCCAAAGTATTGAATAATTCATGTAGAATATTCTGAAAGAACCGATTAGTTTGCCATTCATTTATATGCACAACGCTGGCCCAGTAATCAGCAACTTCCGGAAGTCCGTAAAATTCGCAAAGATATGATAGATGCAAAATATCCTTGCGAAAGCATGAACCTCCAAAACCAATACTGGCTTGTAAAAATTTAGCTCCGATTCTGGAATCCATACCAATTGCCCTAGAAACTTCCGTAATATCTGATTCCGTACGTTCGCAAAGCGCAGAGATACTATTTACAGAAGATATACGCTGCGCTAGCATCGCATTAGCAACGAGTTTTGAAAGTTCACTGCTCCAGACACTTGTAAGTAAAATACGTTCTCGAGGAACCCAATGGGCATAAAGGTCTGCCACTGTATTTGCTGCTTTATGTCCATTTTCGTTCTCATCCCCGCCTATCAAGACGCGGTCTGGATTTGCCAAATCCTGAATGGCCGTTCCTTCAGCTAAAAATTCTGGATTAGAAACAACTGAAAAATTGGTCTTACTGTTTCCGGACTCAAGAATTCTGGCCATGGCCTCTGCAGTACGTACCGGCAAAGTGCTTTTTTCAACCACAATAACATCTGGCTTGCGGCTATTCTGTAAAATATCACGTGACGTTTTTTCCCAATACTGCAGATCTGCAGCTTTACCTGCGCCTTCTCCAAACTTCTTGGTTGGCGTATTTACAGAAACAAAAATGATATCCGCCTCTGAAATTGCTCCAGCAATATCAGTTTGGAAAAACAAATTTTTACCTCGTGTCTGCTGAACCACATCTAGTAGTCCAGGTTCAAAAATAGGCAAATCGTTGCTGTTCCAACGATCTATTCGTTTATGGTTGATGTCGACAATAGTTACAGTATGTTCAGGGCAATATTTAGCTATCATCGCCATTGTTGGTCCACCTACATAACCGGCTCCGATACAAAGGATGTTGCTCATTTAACTAAAATTATTACATTAAAATTTTATATATGTTTCATTAACCAAACAGCGGTGGAGCCAGGTCATCCGGCACAGGCTGACCTAATAAAATAAAATTTGTTGCTGCCACGTTGCTCAAATTATTGTTGTAATCTTCACCAAATGGTTTTAGATGATAATCACCATTATACAAAGGGTCAAATATTATAAAAGGAACTGGATTCAGAGAATGTTTGGTATTGATCTCCATTACCCCATTACAGTTTTCTATAAGCATCTGGTCTGCATTGCCGTGATCTGCAGTAATCACCAATAGACCTTTCATTTCGGCAATTGCTCTTACAATTGAGTTCAGTGCAACATCTACAGTTTCAACTGCATTTAGTGCAGCCTGAAAATCTCCTGTATGGCCAACCATGTCAGCATTTGCAAAATTTATCAGTCCATATTGATATTCACCGGAGCGGATGAATCCAACTGCCTTGTTACTTATTTCTTCAGCCTTCATTTTTGGCTGGCTTGCAAAGGACGGAATTTTATCAGATTCAATCAGGTGATAATTTTCCATTGATAAATCAAGCGGTTCTCTGTAACCTCCGTTGTAAAAAAAAGTAACATGAGGATATTTTTGTGTTTCTGAAAGTCTGAATTGCTTAAAACCAAGTTCTAAAATTCGCTTACCGAAGGGTTCATCAACCTCCGGTGTTCCAACCAGGTATTCAGTAGGTATTTCATCATCCTGATCATACTGTGTCATACCAACAAACATAATTTGAGGACGAACATGACGCTCAAAATGTGGGAACTCTTCTTCGAGTATCGCTTTGCTAAATTCTATTGCACGGTCTCCGCGAAAGTTTGTGAATATCAAACCATGATTATCCTCAATAGTTGCTATCGCCTTTCCATTGCGAACAAGCACAAACCCAGGAATATCCTGATCAATTATACCCGGACTTTTATTCCTAAAATATTCAATTGCATCCCTTATTCTGGGAAACCTGTTTTCTGATTTTCCCTTGACATGAATATTCCATCCTTCCTCTACTTTTGCCCAGTTACTGTCTCGGTCCATAGTAACAGCTTCTCTTCCGCCTCCACTGGCAAAAGCATAATCAATATCTCCACGCTGCTCATTAAGTTCTGAAAAAAGCTTTTCAAATTGTTCAGTATAAGTGAGAGCGGACTGTACCCCTACGTCTCTGCCGTCAAGCAAAGCATGGACATAACAGCGCCTAATCCCTGCCTGAAAGGCATGATAAACTATAGCCTGCATGTGATCCAGATGGCTATGAATATTTCCGTCTGAAAGAAGACCAAGCAAATGCAGGGGTGTATCGTGATCCAAACAATTTTTAATAATCTTAGTCAATACCGGAATTTCAAAAAAATCTCCGGATTGCATTAATTTCTTAATTAGAGTTGGTCCTTGCTGCTTTATCACGCCTGCACCCATAGTCATGTGACCAACCTCCGATCCACCAAGGTCATTTTCACTTGGAAGACCTACATACTTTCCATGGGTCCAAAGTTGGGTGTATGGATGGTTTTGTATAAGTCCGTCCATAACTGGAAGAACTGCCTGATGGATGGCATTTGTTTCGTCTGGAGGACCAACCCCCCAGCCATCAAGAACAACATGAATCAATGGACTACGGCCTGAAAAATTTTGCTGGAGTCTTTTAAGTGATTTCATTAACAAATTTATTAGTTTGTTTACTTTATTCTTATAATGCTTTCATCAATTAAACGCTCACACAGAAAATCGCAGGCCTTTTGCAAATACTGATCATCACGGCATTCAAGAGTCAGTTTAACGTTATAGTCTGATCCGGAAATTTTCGGATAGGAACCAAGCTGCAGTTCGGGATATGCTTGTTGGGTTTCATCGAGCGAAGCTGCAATGTCTCCTTCATCTGCCTTGAGGAAAATCTGTTTCATTACGATTGGTGTTGTCCTAAAACGTTCCTTTATCCCGGAAAACCGTATTTTCAGAAATTCTGGTATTCCTGGAAAAATAAAAATATTGTGAAACTGAAGTTGTGGTGGACGACCTTCTGCATATTCAATCAACTCTGATCCCTCAGGTATCATGGCCATTCTGCGGTGAGCTTCAGTCATATTTTCACCTCGATACTTATATATAGCTCCCATAATCTGTGGAGATTCATAAAGTGGTGCTCCAAACTCTTTTGCGATTGAAGCAACAGTTAAATCATCAAGTGTCGGTCCAATTCCACCACTAGTAAATACCCAATTAAAGCTTTTTGAAAATTCCAGTGCAGTCTTTCCAATTACTTCTGGAACATCAGGAATAGTAATGATCTGCTTTACTTCAACACCAAGAACCCTAAGTTCCTTACAAAGGTATGGGGAGTTTTTATCTGTAACCTTACCTGACAATATTTCATTACCTATAATAATGATTCCAGCAGTTGTCAAAGATTATCTCCTAACTTTTATTTTGTTCGTTTAATAATATGATATCCAAACTTAGTTTCAACAACTTCACTGATGGCTCCCATTTCGAGGCCAAATACTGCCTGATCAAACTCTGGAACCATTTGCCCACGCTCGAATCTTCCCAGGTCACCACCCTTAGGACCTGAAGGTCCGTCTGAATGTTTACGGGCTAAATCAGAGAAATCTCTCCCGTTCTTAAGTTCTTTCAAAATTTTCTCAGCTAATTTTCTGGCGTCCCTGCGATCACGATTTGTTTCCGAACGCAAAGAACCTTTATATGAAATGAGTATATGGCTGGCACTAATTGCATCTACTTTAATACGGTTGAAAATTAAAAATCCATAAGGTGAATCAACTGGATCACTTACTTGTCCTTCTTTAAGTTGCATTGCAGGTTGTAAAAATTCACTCAAATTATTTTTTACCGACAACAGAGGAAGTTTTGACTGCTGAGGCAAATCAGAAAACCGCTTAATCAAATCAGAAAAACTGACTCCCTTTCTTCGAGCAAGATCTGCAAGTTTCACTGCAGCTTCTTTTGCTTCAATCTTATCATAAAAAATATTCTGCTTAGGTGAACGTGAGCCTTTGTATGCTATTACCAATAGTTGTGCGCTGACCTCTTCCGCATCGACTTGTGTTGAATCCGGAATTTTTGAAGGATCTATTTCGGATGTTGGTTTTGGAATAATTTTCCTGTTTTTCTCTGCAAGTTTTTTATTTTTTTCGGCAACTATTTTTTCTATTGATACAGAATCAAAAGACTTTGCTGATTCTCCTTTCCTAATGATAGTTAAAGTGTTTATGAGGTCCCCTTTGCCAATTGAGTTAACGACCTTCATTCCATCAACAACTTCGCCAAAAACAGAATGCTTGTTGTCAAGGTGTGGAGTTGGAACATGTGTTATAAAAAATTGGCTGCCGTTTGTGTTTTTTCCTGCATTAGCCATTGAAAGAATTCCGGCCTTGCTATGTTTGAGATCAGGATGAAACTCATCTTGAAATGTATAGCCAGGACCACCAGTACCATTCCCCAGAGGATCTCCTCCTTGTATCATGAAGTCATCGATTACCCTGTGAAAACTTAATCCATCGTAATAACGTGTTTTTCTAGTCTTGCCTGTTATCGGGTCTTTCCACTCTTTCATACCTTCAGCAAGGCCAACGAAATTTGCAACAGTCAATGGAGCTCGTTTGTAGAAAAGCTGTAAAATTATTTCCCCTTTTGAGGTTTGCATTTTTGCATATAGACCATCAACAAGAGATACTGCAGAAGCAGTTCCTGAAAAAAATACAAAACTAATAAATAAATAAAATATTTTCCTAATTTCTGTGTGTATTATAACCATGGACTTAAGGAAAAAAGACATGCTATATCTTATAATAAGCTGGCAAAACGTTTTTAAAAACATAAAATTAGTAATTGAAAAGGAGGAAAAGAATTGACTCAGGTTAGCTTGTTCATCATATTTGTCTCAAGTTATTTGTATCATAAAAGAAGTTCATTATAAAATTTGCCCAACAAATTAAGTTCTAATTAATAATTAAGCAGTATTATGAAGCAAAAAATCAACTGCACTCTTAAGATCATCTGACCAGTAATCAGGAAAAACTGACATCTTACCATCCTCTCCTGCCCAACCGGTACGAACACCGATGGAAAATACGCCCCAATCAGAAGCGGCCGCAAAATCAGTAGTGGTATCACCAATAAATACAGCTTCTTCTGGAACGAAACCATGTTCAGAAGAAGCCTGTTCTAACATTCTTATCCCTGGTTTCCGACATAAACAAGATACTGGATTTTTCCGCCTCCTGCCGTTTTTCCAGTCAGGATGATGCGGACAAAAATATTGTCCGTCAATCTGTGCTCTAGACTTATTAAGTTCAAGGTGCATTTTATTTGTTATTTGTTCAAATACGTCCTCACTCAGTTCTCCTTTGGCAATGGCAGCCTGGTTTGTAATTACAAAGCATTTCCAGCCTTTTGAATTGATTTTAGCCACTGCATCAGCACTGCCGGGAATCATCACAAATTGATCTGGATTTAGAATAGGACCTTGTTCGTGGTTAATTACACCATCACGGTCTATAAGTATAACACGTAATCTACTGAAAGAGATTTTCGTCATTAAATCATTCAGTTTAGCTGCGACAATCTACGGTTACGTTCTTCTATAGATTCATCTGCCAGTTCCCGTACCGCTTGGAAAAACAGTCTCCAGTCTTTGCCATGTTGATCAAACAAACTCTTAAATTTTTCAACCTTGCTATTGTAGCGCCTTACACCTAACAAATGAGTATTATTCAAGTCCCTATTAAACCAATTATCATATGATAGCACTAGAAATTCATTTTTAAGTAACTTATAATTCTCACGCAAATTATCATACAATTGCTGTTTTTTTCTCAGTTTATCAGTATTTGCAAGTTCGGAAGAAAACAATTTATCCATTTCCTCAAATGTTGAATTAATTAGTTGTCTAAATAATTTACGATCTTTGCTTGAATTCAAATACCATTGATATAACTCGACTCTGTCTTTATAAAGCATATCCTTTTCTTCAGCATAGCTCAGAAATTGTCTCAGTCCTTCCTGTTCAACAAAAACCGCGAATGATTCATTAAATGATGTATCATTGCTGACATATACTACCTGATGTGCAATTTCATGGATCAGCACTGCAATCATTTCAATATCATTGCGCCGCAGAAATGTACTAAGCACAGGATCTGAGAAATAATCAGGCATCCAGGATTTATTCAGCCAACCTAATGTAGAGTAAGCTGTAACCTGTCTAACGGACACATCTACTTCTTGGTGTTGCAATTGATCAGCGAATATTCTTGCTTGTTCTTCATCGAAATAACCACGGTATTCCTGACACCCAATGAACCAATAACACCATTTATGTGCTTTTAATTCTAGTTTCGGAGCTGCTGTTACTACAATGGTAACATATGGACTGTCAAGTTCTACATAGCCAGAATAGCCATCATGTTCAGGAATAGCCAATTTCTCCATCGCGAATTTTCTAACACTCTTAACAAGTTTTAATTTTCGCTTTAATTCTGACGCAGTATTTGGCGAATCAATTAATTCCTGTATGTCCTGTTTGCGACTAAGCAAATCCAGATGCCCTGATGCTGCTTGCCAGTAGTAACCTAAGTCTGAGCAACCACCACAGAACGTTAATATCCCAAGGATCAAAAATAAAAAAGTCTGGTAACTCACAATTTTTTTGATGGTATCAATTCAGAAATCGCAGAAAAAGTTCAACAGGCTCCATAATCCCGGCGTGTTTGGCAAGTACATTATCATTTGCATCAAGAATTACATAAAGCGGTAGGGCTACAGTTTGAAATCTGCTAATTTGTATTTGCCTATTTTCCTCAGCCTTATCTCCTCCATCGGTAAAAAGATGTACTAGCACAAATTTATTCTTAAACAGCTCAATTACATCCGGATGAGAGAAAATATTTTTTTCCATCCATCGACAGTTGACGCAAGTATATCCTGTAAAATCAATAAAAATATTCTTTTTTTCAGCTTTTGCCTTCTCCAAAGCTAAGGATAAGTCGCTATGCCAAGAAAGTGATTGAGCTTTAATTTCTGAGCTATTGCCAGTACTTTCTGAAAATGCCAGACTATTTTGTTCTAAAATATGCAAATCCGGAGGTAGAAAAGTATCTACCCAAGGATTTAACTGGACACCAGCTAACCCACGTATCAGGTAAATCCCCAGAGCAGCAAAAACAAATGCAGCGGCAAATCCAGTACTACCTGTTTTAATCACCCTAACATGATGTATTTTAAGCATACCCAGCAAAAATAATGTCCCTACCAAGCAAATTATTACCCACGCGACCAGTACAAATTCCCTGTTAATCAAACCCCATTGCCAAACCAGGTCAGCATTGCTGAAAAATTTGAAGGCTGCTGCGAGTTCAAGCAATCCTAAGACTATTTTGAGATGCTCCATCCAGCTTCCTGACTTTGATTGCATCTTCTGAATTAGGCGTGGAAAAAGACCAAGTAGAAAAAAAGGAAATGCAAAAACAGTTGAAAATACCAGCATTCCAACTATAGGCCAGAACCACATTCCCTGTGAAGCAGAAATAAGCATAGTGCCAACAAACTGAACAGTACAGGTGAAGGAAGTCAATGTAAAAGCTAGACCCATAGCAAGCACTCCAAATGTTCCTTTCAATTGCCGTGACCAGCGGTCAACAATGTTTGTTAAGCCACCCGGAGCGTTTAACTGAAGAAACCCCATCAGACTTAAAGCAAAAATAGTAAACATCGCCCCTATTGCCAGATTTATCCAGCCATTAGTTGCAAATTGAACCGCACCCGCTGCACCTAGAATTACTGAAAGGAGCATGCCTGTCACAGTATATGTAAAAACTATTCCAACACCAAAAAGCAAAGCAAGGCGCAATGTTTCTCTTGTTCCCGTTTGACTTTGGTTAGTAAAAAAAGCAACTGTTACCGGTATCATTGGAAAAACGCATGGCGTAAGCAAAGCCAAAAAACCTGCAATTATAGCCAGCCCCATGAATCCAAGGAACCCTCCGCTAAGAGCTTGATCAATTTCCGAAAGATTTTCCGGGGGTGTGTCAACTGCAAATTGTGGCAATTTATATTTCTCACGAACATTACCCTTTCCGATAGAAATATCTACAGATAACTCGTCTGTTTTTGGAGGAAGACAGATTCGATCGCTGCAAGCCTGATAACGTAATTTTATTAAACTATTCTTCACTGATCCGCCCTTAATGTCTTCAAAGATTCGGATGTTTTGGAATAATGTGGCTGTATTTTTATGAAAACTCAGCAACATGTCTAAAACAGGGTCTTTGGCAGTGATCGGGTTACTCTCGTATACAGGGCCGATCATTATGAGTGACTCGTTCTCAAGAGTTAATGAAGTTGGTATTGGAGCAAATTCTCCCTTATCGGGAATTATCGAATAAACATGCCATCCGGAATGTACATCCAGTTCAACAACAATACGAGCATGCTCTCCAGGGCGAGGATTATTCGGTTCTAAACGGTAATTGAAAGTGACGACATTTTCAGGAATTACAACTTCATCATCAAACTGGGAACTTGCATACCCAGGAAGCAAAATAATACTTATTATTGCCAGACACAGAGTCTGCCTTAATTTGTAAAAGTAACTGAAAAAGTTCCAAGCTGGAATATAGCGGGAAGGCATGATTTGGGAATAAATTATCAGGCAAAGAACATTTAGGATGAGCTCACCATAAAGACACCTAAAAGTCTACACTACTTGAATATGCAGTTGGTATATTAGAGAATAAAAATCCTTTCAACTGTCAGTTCCAACACGGACTGGTTCCATTCTCATCGCTGGGCTTCCATTCTTTACCCATAAACGAACCTGTTCTACTGTCACACCGTTTGGCTTTGAGAGACTAGACAATTCTTCTGCATATGCAATGTCTTCAGACCTGAACTCAAAAACTTCGCTTCGAGATTCGAGGGGGCTGGTTAGTAATAGAATCATGTTAGGGTTATTATGAGGACGCAGTGCCCCGCAAAATGGAGTTGATTCCTTCTCCAAAGAGTCAGAGCGTTTAGTTCTCTTCTGTACTTCAAAAAAATTTCCTTCATTAAGTAATTTTACGATGCTCATTATAACATTGCAGATTGTTTTACAAATTTTCCGGACGAAGATTACGCAAGACTTTCCCTGCCTGCCACATTTCCTGGCTACTAACTTCCTTTAGTTCTTTTTCCAGCTTTTCACGATAATCTTCACTTGAATTGGAATCTATAGCAATTTTAGCTTCATTTCCGTTCAACACATTTTGGTAGCATTCCTCAACAAGAGGTTTGATTACGTCACGAAACTTTGGTGCCCAGTCCAATGCACCCCTCTGGGCAGTGGTTGAACAATTTGCATACATCCAATCCATTCCTTTTTCTGAAACCAGAGGATAAAGACTTTGAAGCGCTTCTTCTATTGTTTCATTGTAGGCTTCTGAAGGAGAATGTCCATGCTCTCTCAGGACTTCATATTGAGCCAAAAATGCACCTTGTAGCAATCCCATTAATACGCAACGTTCTCCAGTTAGATCACTGTGGACCTCATTCTCGAATGTAGTTTCGAAAAGATGACCCGAGCCAATCGCAAAAGCTGTTGAAATACAGCGATCTCTTGCACGCCCTGTATAATCCTGATTAATTGCAAATGAAGCATTAATTCCGCGTCCAGCCTGAAAATGAGTTCTAACTGTCAGACCACTGCCTTTAGGTGCAACCAGTATCACGTCTAAATTATCTGACGGTACAATTCCCGTGTCCTTGTGAAAAACAATGCCGAAACCATGTGAAAAATAAAGCGCATCACCTTCATTTAAACTGGATTTAACCATTGGCCATGCAGCAATCTGACCGGCATCTGAAAGCAAGTATTGAAGTATAGTACCTTGACTGGCAGCCTCTTCTGTCTCAAAGAGAGTTTTTCCCTCAACCCATCCATCCTCAAGAGCCTTGTCCCAGCTTCTACCTCTTCGCAACCCCAAAATTACTTTGAACCCCTGATCACGCATATTAAGTCCCTGTCCTCTACCCTGGGGTCCATAACCAAGAATTGCTGTAACTTCATCCGCCAGATTTTCCTTACATTGTTCAATCGGATAATCTGAACGCTCAACTATAGTTTCTTTAATTCCGTTTATATCAATTTCTTTCATTGTTTCTCCGCAAGTTTAATACCTGATTTTTTATAACAAATTTTGCAATTAATTTAGGACACAATATGTGAGAAATAAACCCAAAAGTCAATTCATTCAAGCTCTACTTGCGAAACTCAGCATGTAAAGAATATAACTTTCAGGCCGCTTGTTTTTTCTTGATGGGAAGTTCATTTTGTTGAACCACAACAACTTCTGATTCTTTTTCAGCATCATGCTTTGCTGTATTATGTTTATCCTGCTGCTTCAATTCTGTCATTCTGCGAAGAATTTCTTCTGCAGTAGCTGGAAGGTTCAACTGAGGACATGCGCCTTTTTGTAAAGAGGATAAAGCATGCTTAACAGCAGACCAAACTGATAAGCAAAGCATTAAAGGAGGTTCTCCTACAGCTTTGCTTCGTCTTATATTAATTTGATGGTGAGGATTAGTGATAGTTTCAACGTTGAATATTTCAGGAAGGTCCTGAATGTTGGGGATTTTATAGGTTGTAGGTGAAAAAGACAGTAGTTCTCCTTTATCGGAGTAACGTAGTTCTTCATTAGTTACCCATCCCAACCCTTGAATAAAGCCTCCGATTATCTGACCACGGTCAATTCCTGGATTAATTGATTCACCAATATCCATCAACAAATCCGCTCGCTCAAGGCTTAGCTGTCCGGTAAAACGGTCTATCAGCACTTCAGATACCGATGCTCCCATAGTGTAATAAAAAAACGGTTCCCCCTTTTCTGTATCACGATTGAATTGGATTTCCGGAGTCTGATAGAAACCTCTCTCACCCATACTTACTCTCTCCATGAATGCCAGCTGTACCAGTTTTCGAAAAGCAAGTTTGTTTTTAGGATTGCGCTTATCAAAGACACTATTGTCCTCAAAACAAATTTGCTTGACGGAAGGTTTGAGGCCTTTCTCTCGATTTTTAAAGTAATTTCTGGCAACTACGCATAATTTACTGCGAATTTTCTGACAAGCATTCACCGCTGCAATTCCGTTCAAATCAGTACTCGCTGAAGCTGCAGTTGGAGGTGTATTATTATTTTTCTCAGTTGACGTAATCATTAACTTTACATCATGGTAAGAAATCGCAAATTCATCTGCAACCAGCTGCCTAATTTTCGTATTTAATCCCTGTCCCATTTCAGTACCACCTGTTGAAACCTGAACAGTCCCGTCCCTGTAAACATTAACTAATGCATTTCCTTGATTGAGAAATGTTGTAGTAAATGAAATTCCAAATTTCATAGGCGTCAATGCCAATCCGCGTAGATGTGTTTGTGACTTGTGGTTAAACTCTTCCACTTGCTTCATGCGTTTGCTGTATTGAGATGTTTCAGCAAGCAGATCTATTATTTCTGGAAGAATATGATTCTTTACAACCTGCCCATAAGGTGTAATATTACGACCTCGATTGGTATAACAATTCATACGCCTTATATCTAGAGCGTCCTTTTGAAGGTAAATGGCAATTTCCTGAATCACATTTTCAATATTAGCCATTCCCTGTGGCCCTCCAAATCCACGGAATGCTGTGTTGGGAGGAAAGTTTGTTTTACATATAACACCATTGAAAATTAGGTTAGGTATATAATAGGCGTTGTCAGAATGAAACAAAGTTCTTTCCAAGACTGAACCAGATAAATCTGCTGCTGCACCACCGTTTGAATAGATATCAAATTTGATACCGGTAATTTTTCCCTTTGAAGTAAAGGCCGCTTTGTAATGAATTTTATATGGATGCCTTTTCCCGGTAGAGCGCATATCATCATCTTTAGTATATGCGACCCTTGCCGGTCGACCTGTTATTGTAGCTACTAATGCGACCATAACCGCCGGAATTGCCGCCTGCGTCTCTTTACCTCCAAAGCCTCCGCCCATTCGCTTGCATACACAGACAACCTGATGATTACCAATTCCTAACGCTTCAGCGACAACTGTCTGTATTTCAGATGGATTCTGGGTCGAAGAATGAATGTGTATATCACCATGCTCTCCAGGACAGGCCAAAGCTGCTTGAGATTCCAGATAAAACTGCTCCTGTCCACTACATACAAATGTTCCTTTCAATATGTGCTCTGATTCTCTCCATGCCCTTTCAAAATCTCCCTGTTTGAATTTTCGTTTTTCTCCAATATATTGTTTTGCCAATATTGCCTCATCAATCGTGTAGACAGGCTTTAATTCTTTAATATTAAGTCTTACCTTTTTTTTAGCCTCTCGAATGGCTTTTTGGGATTCCCCAGCTATAATTGCAACGGGCTGACCCACATATTGAACAATATCCGATGCCAGAATTGGTTCATCCTGAACAACTGGTCCGTAAAGATTTTCCCCTGGAATGTCTTCATGTGTGAACACTCCTGCAATTCCATCTTGCTGAGCAAGCTCCTTAGAGTTAAGGCTTTTAATATTTCCATGAGCAACAGGACTCGAAATGAAATCCACAATTAATTCATTCTTTACTGGTGTAATGTCATCAACAAATAAAGCCTCTCCAGTTACGTGTCCCAGCGCTGAATCGTGAGGAATAGGTTTGCCTGCCAATTTACTTTTTAAATTTAATTCAAACTGATCAAATTTGTCCGAGTACGGACTGTTTTTATTGCTTGTATAATCATCCATTGGAAACTTATCCCTATTTTCGGAGCTCGCTGATGACTTTTTTTCAAGTTCTTTTTTAAGAGCTTTCATGCAGCCTCTTTTTTGGTACGGTAGTTTTCACAACACTCATGAAAGAACTTGATCAAAATATTTTCTGACAAGAGTGAACGATAACTTGTGGAAGCACGGACATCTGAAATTGGAGAAATTTCATTGGAAGCAATTCTGCCCGCTTGCTGGAAAACTGATTTAATAAGAGGCTTGTCCTCAATGAACCTCTCTGTTTCAGGCAAACGAAGTACAATTGGTCCAACTCCGCCATATGCTAGGCGTGCCTTTTTAATTTTACCATGTTTCACTTTTAACAGAATCCCTGCAGTAAAAGTTGATATATCTAGGTCCTTACGTTTAGAAACTTTGTAAAGTTTCAGGATGTCCGAGCGATCAGGAAGATTCCAGCGTATGCTTGTAATCAGTTCAGTCGACCTCATTTCAGTTTTTTTATAGGCATGATAAAACTTGTTGATATTGATCCATCTTTTACCCTTATCTCCTGACAACTCAACTTCAGCATCAATCACGTGAAGAAAAGGAAGAGAATCCGCAATTGGCGACGCATTAGCAATGTTGCCTGCCAGAGTCCCAGCATTCCTGATTTGCCTAGATGCAAATAAAGAGATTATCTCGGATAGTTCAGGTAGATGTTGGTGACAGAATTCTGCAAGCTTTGTCCATGTCACGCTAGATCCAACTTTCACTTTTCTGTTTTTTAATTCAATAAAATCTAATTTTTTTAAATTCGTCAGACTCATTACACATTTTGGCTCGATATACTGCTTGTTGATTTGCACAGAAATATCTGTTCCTCCAGCAACAACTGTAACGTTTTTGTGTCTTTGCTTAAATTCAATCGCTTCTTTTATTTTACAAGGAACGAAAAATCTTACCCTATTTGTTGCTCCGTTCCACTTTTGAACATACTCACAAAGTAAAGGTTCTGAAGCATGTTTTTTAAAATCTTCAAAAATTGATTTTTGCTCAAAAATTTTTGAAGGCAGCTTCAATTCTGATGATACTGTACTAAGTTTTGGAAGAGATAGTGCGGCTTCAATGATTTGTTCATAACCGGTACAACGGCACAAGTTTCCAGTCAACCCGTCCTGTACTGATAGTCTTGTCAAAGACTCCCTAGTTTCCAACATGGCTGCCATCGACATTACAAACCCTGGTGTGCAATACCCACATTGCGATCCCATTGCATCTACCATTGCCTGCTGAACTGGGTGAATTTGATTACCCTGTTTTAAACCTTCAACACTTATCACATGTGTACAGTCAAGTTGGTAAAGATACTGAATACAGCTGTCGAGTCCCTCAAATTTAAGCTCTCCATCACGAATACGTCCCACTAATACAGTACAAGACCCACAGTCTCCTTCCGCACAAACCACTTTTGTACCAACTAAACCAAGATCTTGTCGCAAATAATCAGAAAGTGATTGAAAGCATCTTTCACCAGAAATCTTGTGGCGACGACCGTTTACATATATCAAAAGGTAGTCACGCATAATCAAATTTTTTTACTTGATTAGATAAATTTTTATTTTCCATCCCAGTCATCATCTGACCAATTAAACTGATTGAAGCTTCCTTCTTAGAAAGTATTCCAACAATACGACCGTCAAAAATAACAGCAATACGGTCAGCAACCATAAGCAACTCATCAAGGTCCTCTGAGATCCATAGTACAGCCAGCCCCTTATCGCGTGCTTGGCATATTTGCTTGCGAATGAAACTGGTTGCGTGAATATCAAGTCCTCGGGTAGGCTGAGATGCAAGCAGCAGTTTCAGTGGCCTGGAAATTTCACGTGCAAGAATTACTTTTTGCATATTTCCTCCAGAAAGCAGGCCCACCGGAGTCTTCTCTGATGGTGCACGAATATCAAATTCCTTCATTTTACTACTGCCATATTCAAAGATATTTTTAAGCCTCAGCAACTGCTTTGAACTGAAATTGGGGTTCCGGAAATCACGAAGCAAAAAATTGTAAGCAATGGACATTCCTGAGGAAATGCCAAATCTTTTCCGGTCTTCCGGAATGTAACCCACACCTCTGTCAATCATTTCATTCACTTTAGGTTTTTCCATAGGAGTTTCTTCAAACTGATATGAACCTTGATTTGGTATTCGCATGCCGCTCAAAACATCTGCAAGCTCTGGTTGGCCATTCCCTGAAACACCCGCCATACCCAAAATTTCTCCAGCATGTATATTGAGCGAAACCCCCTTAAGTGCTGGTTGTCCCAAATCATTGAGTGCATGAATTTCTTTTAGAGCAATAGTCAATTTCCCATAATTATGTTTTTTTTCTTTGATACTAGTTAAATTTTTCTTTTGCTTACCAAATTCAGTTTCTTTAAGCATTTCCTGAGCTTTCAAAGATTCATTTTCATCTAGGCCACCAATCATCAAATCTGCCAATGTTTCAGGATCAGTATCTTCTCTATTTAGGGTAGCCATGACTTTACCACGGCTCAAGACCGTTATCCGATGAGAAAGAGCCATTACCTCCTTCATTTTGTGGGTAATGAAAATGATAGAATGTTTTTCAGCTGCCATTCTCTGCATGATTTCGTATAATGCTTTGGATTCTTGAGGTGTTAATACAGCCGTGGGTTCATCCAAAATCAAGATTCGAGCGCCTCTGAAAAGAATCTTAACAATTTCAACACGTTGTTGTTCTCCTACAGATAGCTCCTGAATTTTCTTTTCCGGATCAACAAATAAATCATAGCGTTCACTAATCTCCCTAATTTGCTGATGGACTTTTTTTAATTCAAGTGCAGCCAAACCTCGCATACCCAGTAAAATATTTTCTGCAACAGTATGATTGCGCACCAACATAAAATGCTGAAAAACCATGCCGATACTTTTCTCAATCGCTTTACGAGGATTAGTGAAATTAACCAGTTCCCCAAACACCCTTATTTCACCAGCATCAGCAGGATAAAGACCCGCAATTATATTCATTAATGTTGATTTACCTGCACCATTTTCTCCTAGAATGGTGTGAATTTCTCCCTCTCTCAAAGTAAATTCAACATTGTCATTGGCTATTATTCCTGGAAAATGTTTTGTAATCCCTTTCAATTCCAGTGGCAAATCTTGGAATTTTTCAGCCTTTAAGTTTTTAGCCATGCCCATGCTAATTTTTGCAGATGAAATGAATTGTTTCCTGACTCTATTATGATGAATTAATACAAAAAATATTCTGCTAAAGTAACGTAATCCTAGCCTTAAAGGTGGGTAAACATCAAGTCTTTTTAGGGTTTGAAAAATGAAAAGTCTGTTTAAATTGGAAGGTAATTATATTTCTTAATAACGTTTAAAGCACTCTGTTTTATTTTATCATCTGTTATTTCGAATCAATTCCAAAACTGTTTCAGGAACCTGATTGGCCTGTGCAATCATGGCAGTGCTTGCCTGAAGCATAATTTTATCTTTGGTAAGTTCAGACATTTCTGCTGCCATGTCTGAATCACGGATAGTGGACTCAGCTTGAGTGATGTTCTGTTCTGCAACCTTCAGGCTGTTTAGGTTACTCTCCAGTGCGTTTTTCTGAAATGATCCTATCTCACCACGGTAGACAGAGATTTGATCTATAACTTTATCTACTATTATAGATGAGTCTTTTGCCCCCTGCAGTGAAGTTACATTAATATCAGCAAGACTTCGAAAGCCACTCTTATTCTTAACGTCGTTTCCCATGAGGTTTGTGCGTACATTTGCTAAAGAAAAGGATGGATTAGATTTTTTGTCAAGTCCAACTTGGAATTCTTTGGACTTCTGAGAGACATGAACATACCCTTCAATTTTCGGATTGTCTTTGCTTCCAACTAAATCCGTATTTTTTACTTCAATATATTTTGTTCCTGTCTGGATTCCATGATGATCCAGAACAGGAATTTCCCTAAATCCAATTTCCTTATCAAATTTGACCTTTAAACCTCCAGCCTGCATTCCTAAAAGTGTTGTTAAATACTGTCCTTCTCCCAATGCAACTTCGTTATTAATTGTCCCTTCAATATTTTTTCCAGAAACAGCAGATTGTGCAATGTCTGCTTGGTCAGAAAGTATGCCTGCCACTGAACTTCCTGCGGCAAAAGATGTAGCATCACCAAATTTGTTATGCCTAATATGCAGTTTATTTTCCGGTGTAACTTTTGCGTGCAAATCTAATCCGCTATCAACAATTTTTTGATTCAAAGCATGAACAATTAAATTTCTAATTTGTGAGGATATTTCGGCAGGAGGGAATCGCAGTGGGTATCGATCAGCATTTTTAATCATTTCCTGAATATCTTTTCCCAACTGATTTTCATCTATATTAAAATCAAGGTTTCTTCCACCTTCATTTAAAACTATCTGCAACCCATTTCGAATATTGTTCATATCAATGGGTATAGAACCAACTAAATATGCTCTTGTAGCAACGTGATGTATGTCTACTTCCCATCCTTGTTCTGGTGAGGGAGGAGCAGTCGCCTCGGCAGAAACAAATTGCAGTGATTCTCCTACAGCAGTACCACTAGTTCCCATACTGCCATCTAGCAGTCTTTTTCCACCAAACTCGGTGTTTTTTGAAATGCGGTCAATTGTGTTAAGTAGATTTGCAATTTCCTGCTGATCAGCCGCAAGCATTTTTGAATTATTTGTTGCCTCATTTTGAGCATGTACAGTCAACTGTTTTATTTTAATTAAAAGATTGCTTACTTCATTTAAAGCGCCTTCCGCAGTTTGAAATAGTGCTACAGTAGATGATGCATTGTCAAAAACCTGCTTTAGCCCAACAATGTGTCCACGTAATCTTTCTGAAGCAATCAATGATGCTGGACCATCCGCACCCTGATTTATCTTTACACCAGAACTAAGGCGCTCAATGCCACCTTTCACTTTATCGAAGTGATTTGAGGTATGTCTCAATGTATTTAATGATGCTGGATTTTGTCTTATTTTCATTGCCTATTGTTTATTCTTTCAGCTTTTCAAGAAATTTTGACTACAATATAAAATATTTCTATGGCTTGACATACATAAATTCTTTAATAATTATTCGGCATTTTTAGAAAAATCTTTAGTAAATTAAAAGTTTTTTTAAATTGTTCTTTTTTTATGCGTTCCAAGAATGAAAATTTCAGCACTTTCTGATCTTGAGCTTTTCGGTTTACACAATTTTACCTTAACAAACATTTTTTTAAATTCAGAACAAAGCTCATCAAGCAAAATACCCTGGAATGTTTTAACGATCAATGATCCTTCAAAACGTAAGATTTCATTTGCAATATTAAGAACCTTTATATTTAATGCAAAAGATCGATGTGCGTCAGTTAATCGTATGCCGCTGGTTTTTGGCGCCATGTCACTCAATATTACATCAGGCTTTCCTGCTTTAATGTGCAATTCCTCATTTGTAATTTCAAATATATCTGCCTGTATGACTTTTACATTTAAAGGCAACGATATTTTAATTGGTTGGACGTCAATTCCCAGAACATGTCCTGAATTCCCAACTTTTCTGCTTGCATACTGAAGCCAAGATCCTGGACTGCATCCCAGATCTAAAACTTTATTTCCTGTAAGGATAATTCTATGTTTATTATCAATTTCTTTAATTTTATAAACAGATCGAGCAGCATATCCGTCTTTTTTTGCCTTATGGAAATAATGATCCTTAATTTTTTTCACAGCAGTCCCCTCTCAGAAAAATCTGATATTATGAACATTCTTTTATAACATGTTCAAAATTTTTCTAATTAGCATAAATAAGCTAAATTCAGTTTTGTTTTAATTACTAAATCCATGAAAACCCTTGCTGTTCCTTCTTTTGAATTTTGATTTCATTCCATTTTAACTTCTTCTTAAAACTACTTGCATTAGAAATTTTAGAAGTTTAACAGTTTAATTGCTTCACAGAGCACCTGCATTTTGAAATATTTTTATTGATTATAAACCAATTATCCATATCATCTGTTTATTGCTTGGATAGCAAAAGAAATTGTGTTGATATTCTTTAATTATTGATACAGAATGCACTGAATAATCAATAAAACTTAAATCCGACCAAAAATTGTTCTGCAGAATGCTCATTAATTATTATACAATTTTAATAATTTTACTACAGTTGACATTTTTTATTTTTGTTGGATGATAGAACGGGTTTAGGCCAGAGTAAATTAATTTAAATTACTGATATTATTAATTATTCTTTATTTAAACAAAAACTAATAAGGACTCCATGTTGGACAAATTAGGAACGATTTTTGGAATGCTCTTTGGAACAGCGCTGGTATTTTTCGGCATCGTTTGGCCGGATCACCTTTCCAACTATTACATGTATATGTTCCGTGAATTTGAAACTGGACTTGAAACTTTGAAAGCAACCCAAGCTACATCAGAGGAGCTGCGTAACCATAAAGCCTCTTTTAAAGATTTTCAGGATTCATGGCTTGGATCTGTTTCCAGATTCGCAGATCTAAAATCTTTCCTTATAGTTCTAGGAGGATCATATGCAGCCACACTTATTGCGTTTCGCTTTGGTGATGCAATGCGGGCATTTTTATTCATTGCGAAAGCTTTTATAAAAGGGAAAGCAGACAAAGATTTCCTGGAAGTCTATAATACCATTATCGGTTTGTGCGAAAAACGAGCAAATAAAGAGATAATTTCTGATGAAGAAATAAGTTCAGTAAAAAATACAGATCTTCAAACATGGCTACAAGATTTTATTGCTGTTGATCTAGTAACGGAAGAAATGATTGAGGAGATAGTCCGATCAGAAATTGAAATGTACAATTACCGGTCCTTTGAAGAAATAGACATGCTTGAATTCATGGGCAGAGCGGCTCCAGCCTTTGGCATGATTGGTACAGTAGTTGGACTGATCCTTATGCTAGGCAGCGTTGGAGGGGAGGGTGGGGCAGACATTGCCGGCCTGATGGGGGGAATGGCTGTAGCTATGATTACCACACTTTACGGAGTACTAATTTCACAACTTATTTTTTTACCAATAGCCTCCAAACGTTTTCAGCTCAAGGAATCTCAAGTTTTGTTATTAGAAATGATACGTGAAGGTTTACTTTACTTAAAACGCAGAGAACTTCCAGAGACTGCCAAAAAAGATCTGGTGATTTACCTGCCCCCTAAATTGAGAAAGAAAGTTATTCAGGAGGAACAGGCCGCAATGGGAGAAGGATTAGGGTTATAGGATGAGTAGAGGTGGAAGTTCTGAAGGTGGCTGGGTGACTACCTTTGCGGATTTGATGACATTACTGTTCTGTTTTTTTGTACTCATTAACGCACTTTCCACTCAGCCTAAAAATTGCAGTGATCTTGATATGTTTCTGAATGACAACAAGGAGAAATTCAAAAAATATGAACTTCGATCAACAAAGCTTAGCTGCATAGTTTCGCTTCCTCAGGATTTCCTCTTTCGATCGGGTGATGCAATACTTAAGAATGGCGCCTTCCAGGCACTCTCTCCTCTTTTTAAAAAAATTCTCGAAATACCCGAACATAAGTCGGACCTATTGACTGTGGAAGGACATACCGACAATGTTCCTATACGTAGCAAAAAATTCCCGAGTAACTGGGAGCTGAGTTCCGCAAGGGCTACTGTTATAGCAACGATGCTGATAAAACGATTAAAATATCCAGAAGAATCAATGTCTATCGTAGGCTTTGCTGACACCCGCCCCAAAGTTAACTACACAGACAAAAACGGCTCCCCGCTTAAGGGGAGCGAGTTAATAAATGCCCGTAAAACAAATCGTAGGGTTGAAATAGTGCTCACAACGCCTCCGAAATCTCTTGAGGAGTCAACACTTTTATTCGGCGAGAAAAATTAGGACATCATTATTTAGCTCTATTCTGAACGTTCAGAAAAAAGAAATAAATCATTCTAAATGTACAGTATGATTTATCAATGTTCTGCCCAAATCCGTAATTCGCCAAATTCCTTTAACTTTTTCAATCAGTTTTTGGCGAGTAGACATTTCATTTAGAAGACGATCGAGCGGAACTTTTTTAAATTCTGGCTCTATCAGCTCGATAGTTTCACTTGTACCATGTATCAGACTATGCAGAATTGATTTTTCTGCTCTTGCCATCAAGCTTTTTTTGTTTTTAAAATAAATCATCAAGTAGCTATAAACGTTTTTTGCAAGAGAATTAAGCTTTTCAGCAAGTTTACTGCTGCCACGCAGATACAATCCAAGCTTGTCCTCTGTACCTGAATTTCTCACATACACCATTGCAACAGGCAAGTTATGCTGAAAAACACGAATCATCAGCATCTGTGGTTCCTGCGGATTTTGATCTATTTTTGTTTCCATTTCAGGCCAGCTAGAGTTTTGCAACAACAGTTGTTGAAGTTGCTTACGATTTACCGAATCCTCACGAAGCAGTGACTTATCCACATAATAAACCTGAAAGGTTTTCTGATAACCTGAAGGATAAGGATTACTCAACCACTGAAAGTATTGCTTCTGCTCCATATTTGGGTTTAGCTGAAGCACTGCAGCCATGCTGTTCAGTGCACATTTAACTCCATTGCCAATATATACAGGCCTGACTAGCTTTCCGGATCTGATATGGCCCAATGTAATAATATGTCCAGACTCCTCGCTTCCTATTGCAAAACAGTTATTACTGATTTCACAGGCATGAGCATGAGCCAAGTTCACAAGCTCACTCCTCTTTTTCTCAATTAACCATTTTTCTACAAAAAATACAGAATTTGTAGCTTTAATTGCGTCAAAAGTGGCACTTTCTTGCATTTGTTCAAGTTTTGTATCAACTTTTATTGTTAATGCTTGAAATTCCGAGTCATCGATCCTTTCAAGAAAATATTGCTTTCTACATTTCCACTGGCTTAAAAAAGACTCCCACAGTATCCATTTATCTCCTACAGCACACTGTTTTGTTTCAAAACCTTTGCGCTTTATAGCACGTTCCGCTTCAATGTCACTTTCAACAGTATTCAAATACAGTGGGGGCTTGTTCCATTTTGATTTCTGCTTCAGTAACTTAGCCTGCAGAAAAGCCTGAATATCGCCTCCAAGTACTTTTACCTGGTCATTGTAAGGATCATAATTTAGCAAAAAGCATCTGTCTCCATCACCATCAAATACAAAACCAAAAACCATTTCTAGCCTATTATGATCAGCATAATTTTGTTCACGACCAATAGATATAATTCGCCTAAGTGCCTCATATTCACTAAATTCACCATCTATAATTTCATCGGCATTGATTATTGAAATTCCTTCGAGATCAGCAACACCTGAACAAGAATTTATGCCTCTAGAGGGGTCACAATTTATAAATTCGATTCTGCATCCTTCATAATGAAATAAATCCTTCACCAAATGAGAAAAAGCTCCATTTGCTGCATCAACAATAACTGTGACCTTATTCAGCAATTCCATCTGCATCCAGCTGTTATAATGATCGGAAACAAAATCAATAAACAACTTCCTGGCTTGTAAATGTTCATTGCTAATTTTTCCCGTAAGCGGTGCTGCCCTAATTTCTTCATAATCAAGATTAAGACAATATTGAGTTAGGCGCTTATCATCTTCAGGAAGCAATTTAAGATTTGAGTGTCCAAGAAAAATTTTTATACCATTCTGGTCCGCTCTGTTATGTGATGCAGTTAAAACAAACCCACAAGCAGCACCAATTTTCAGCTGATACATTGATATTGCAGGAGTTGGAAGTGTATCAACTACGGTTGCGTTCATCCCTGCTTTCCTGATTCCGTTAACTGCAGCCTGATTGAATCTTCCACTACTGTCCCTAGGGTCCCAACCAATTACAGCAATGTCATTATTTTCAGTAAAAGCTGTATTCAATAGCTCCTTACAAAAGGAGTATGTATATAATTCAAATAATTCTTCTGTTAGAATTCCTTCTTTAAGATACGCGTCCATTGGACCTATATAAGAACTATTTTCCGAAAGACAGACTGGTCCGCGTATTCCGTCAGTTCCTTGTATACTGGTTATAGCCATATTTATGAATATAAATAAACATTTTAAAATTGAAGAAAAAAATTTCCAAAATATAAAAGTTAATTATAAATAGAACAAGGTGGGAGACTCACTACTCAGCCTACTGTTACAGATTTGGCTAAATTTCTTGGTTTATCTATATTACGTCCAAGGTCTAGAGCAGCATAATAAGCAAACATCTGAGCAATAATCATCTGCAAAAAAGGAGCAAACAAAGGAGTTACAACAGGAAGTTTTATAGATTGGGAAGCAATTTTTTGAGCAAGTTCATCGCCTTGAAAGACAATGGCAATCACGGTTCCTCCACGCGATTTTACCTGTTCCATGGCAATCAATGTACGCTTGTGAAGTTCTTTTTGTTCAAGGGGAGGAACAAAAAATAATGTGTGTAGAGAAGGTTCTACCATTGATAAAGTTCCATGCTTAAGAAAACCTGCAGGCATGCCTTCAGCATGCTGATATGTAACTTCCTTCATTTTTAAAGCAGACTCCATTGCCACTGGATAATAAATTCCGCATCCCAAAAACAACCAATTTTTAACATGACTAGTATCTCTGGCAATATTACGAACAAATCCAGACTGTTCATTGAGTACTATTTCTATAATTTCTGAAAATTCCTGCATTTCCTTCTGAAATTTTTGGTAATCATTTTGTTTAATTTTTTTCCTGATAAGTCCCAGCTCAATAGCAACACGTACCATAATGACAGTTTGTGCCAAAGCTGCCTTTGTGGAAACAACACATATTTCAGGCCCTGACCCCTGCATTATTACCTGGTCTACCATCATACTAATTGCTGAACCCATCACATTAACTATGGCTGCAGTTTTCGCCCCACGTTTTTTTGCGGATACCAGCGCAGTTTTTGTATCATATGTTTCACCTGATTGAGAAATAGCTAGCACCATATCTCCTCTTTTTATATCAACTACAGAAAACTCATCAGAACTCAATGCAGAATAATAGCAGTCTGCAAGATCAGAAAAATAATATTGACTGATACTGGCAACATAATAAGTTGTACCCACACCCATCATGTATGAACGTGAAGAATCGGCAAACATTTCGGCCATTCTGAGGATTTGCTGCCTTGGTATCTTCATTGCCTGCCTGACAGTTTGTGGCTCATCAAATATTTCTTTGAGCATATAATGAGAAAATCCACCTTTTTTACTGGTCTCTATGTCCCAGTCAATATGCAGAACATTTTTCTTGAGTTTTTTACCAGTTTTTAAACTGCGGACTTGGTAGTCATTAGGACCTAAAATTACATACTCACCTTCATCTAAAACAATTGCCTTCCTAGTATATTCCAGAAAGGCATTTATATCAGACCCAACATAATTACAGTCTTCGCCCAGACCCAACAATAAGGGGGACTCCTTTTTCACGCAATACAAATGCTCTGGATCATGTGAAGAAAGCATAACAATTGAAAATGAACCTTCTATCTGCTGAAGTGCTGCCAGGAAAGCCTGTTCTAAATCATTTCTTTCAGTATAGGATTTTTCCAAAAGGTTCACAAAAACCTCAGTATCAGTCAATGACTCAAAACAAACACCTTCACTAAGCATTACATCCCTAAGTTGCTGATAATTAGATATTATACCGTTATGGACGACGGCAAATTTTCGATTTGCTGAAAGATGAGGATGAGCATTTTCCTGAGTGACACCTCCATGGGTTGCCCAACGCGTGTGAGCAATGCCAATCTTTCCCTGCATCTGATCCAAACGTTCTTTTAAATTGACATCATCAATTCCACCTATATTTTTTCTTAAATCGATCTTACCATTCTGTATCACAGCAACCCCACAAGAATCATATCCTCGATATTCAAGATTTCTTATGGAATTAAGTAAATTCCTGCCAAAATTTTCTGAATGCACTATGCCACTTATACCACACATAACAATTAGTAAATCAAAATATTATATTTCTTGATTTGAAGTTTGTATGAAAAATTTGGATACATAATAGTATAATTTCTCATATTGCAAATATTAATTTAAAATTCACTAATCAGCATTTCAAAGGGTGGTACTATCAGGTATTTTACTCCCACTATTCAAAATTGAACCCGGAACAGTTACATGTCTCACACCAATTTTAACGTTGTCTCCAAAGAAAGCTCCTAATTTAGTCAATCCTGTTTCAACATTACCATTCTCTGTTTTGCAAATTACAGGTGAATACTCTGCGGAATGATTAACAGTTGTCAATCCAGAACCTGTAGTGGTATTTTCACCAATAACACTATCTCCAACAAAAGATAAACGCCCAATATCATTGGACCCAAAAAGCACACAATTTTTTAACTCTGAACCATAACCAACTGTAGAGTTTGGTCCAATAGCACTGTAGTTGCGAATAAGTGAATTATTCCCGATATAAGAATTTTCTCCAATATAACAAGGTCCTTTAAGCACTGTTCCTGATTCAACAGTTACATTATGTCCAATCCTAACTGCACCCTCAAGATGCACATGGCCCAGTAGTTTTGCGCTTTTGTCAATGTTTGCTGTTTCCCATGAGTTCATCAGCATTTGGTTTGCAACCAAAATATGCCAAGGATGAATCATATCAATCCATCCTCTTTCCCATAAACAGGCCTGAAGTCCCCCAGCTCCTATAATATTTTCATAGCACTGGGAAATATCATTATTATACATTTCCAAAAGATCAAAGATGTTTGGAAATAAAACAAATATTCCTGCAAAAACATAATTCGCCTGATCATCTGAAGGTTTTTCAACCAAACGACTAATTTTCATTTCATGATCAAGGTAGACATTACCAAACTCCTTGGAAGACTCCGGCAATGCTACCATTGAGACTTCCTTGTCAGTTTCGGTATATGTTTGCAGAATTGATAAATAAGGGTTTTCGTCAGTCAGTACATCTCCATAGGTAAGTAAAAAAGGTTTTTTTTCTAATGATGACTGACATAAATTCAAGGCATGACCTATTCCTAAAAGTTCATTCTGAACAATATACTCAATGTTTACTCCATGTTTCTGTCCACCTCCAAAAACATTTCTAATTAAGTCCTGCTGATGATTCACAACAAGAACAATATCGTTAATTCCTGCTGCTTTTAAAAAACGGATAGTATTCTCAAGTACGTATTGTCCGGCTATGCGAATCATTGGCTTACAACGTGTTTCAATAAAAGGGCTTAGCCTTGTGCTACGGTTAGCCGCAAGTATGACTGCTTTCATGTGATTTCTGTATTTATTAATTGATAATTTATTAATTTAAGCTAGCTGCCTATAAATATATCTTTGTACGGTCTACATCTTTAAGCAAATGTTTCATAACTTCGTCAATATTCATATTTACAGTATCTATAGTTATCGCATCTTCAGCAGCCTTTAATGGAGCTAAAATTCGATTTTTATCCTGATGGTCGCGTTCACGAATAGCAGACAGAATTTTTTTAAAATCTACATCAACGTTCTGTTCCCGCAATTGCAGATACCTCCGCTCTGCACGAATTTCAGGAGACGCATCCAAGTAATATTTATAATCTGCAGACGGAAAAATAACGGTACCGATATCACGTCCTTCCATTACTGCGCCATTATAATTTCCGGCTTCACATTCTTCTTTAACCAAAGCTTGCTGTTTTTTTTTCATCACTTCACGGATGGAAGGGAAAAGACTAATTCTGGAAGCTAGTGATGAAATTTTCT
The DNA here is from genome assembly GCA_902562015.1 of uncultured SAR324 cluster bacterium. The sequence continues at coordinate 22,801 of CACERX010000004.1, read as the reverse complement.
CTGATCTGATTTTATTCGTCACATCAATTTCATCACAAAATATTTTCTCATCTTTAAAGTCTATCTTTGTGTTTTCGCCAAGTTCATGCAGAGAAAGATCGCTTTCTGGACAACCCTGCTTTCCCCAACTAAGTGCCAAACAACGAAACATTGCTCCTGTATCGACATATAAACAATTGAGTTCAGTAGCTAGTTTTTTAGCAATTGTGCTTTTGCCAACTCCGGAAGGACCATCAATGGCAATAATTATAAAACTCATAAGATATTTGTTTCACGTGAAACATTCGGTTTAAAATTTTTTTACATCAAATTTTCAAGCAGGGCTTCCACTTCTTTTTGACGATTATCGTCTTCAAAATTATTGAGCATTTTACGATATATTGCTTTAGCTTCTTTATTACGTTTCAGCTTCACATAACTAGAGGCTATTCTTAAATTCAGATCATATTTTAATTCGTCTGACAAACTTTGATCTAAGTAAAGTACCTTGAGGTTCGCAGCCAATGCCTTACTATGTTGATCAAGTTTGAATAGTGCAAACCCCTTTTCCCTAAGTATGCGTAATTGCCATTTCTTACGGCCTTCTTCAACAGTTTTCATCGATTTCAATGCTTGGTTTAACCAGCGAACTGCTTGCTCATATTCATCCAGGTCGTTATATATTTCCCCTATGAGAACAATCTGATCAACCCTTTGTTTAGCTGGCAAGTCCTCCTGACGCACAGATTCTTCATAATTGGCTACAAGTTGCTTTAAATAAGGTTTCGCCTTTTCTTTTTGTTTTCTTTCAAGAAAATAACTGCTGAGCAAATGTAATATTTCTTTGGCATAATCGTCATCTCCAACCTTATCCAGTAATTTCCTAGCTCCATGCTCTAGCTCATTAATTCTGCCCAACTCAAAATGAGTTTTCAGAATCATGTAATTGATAAAACGACTCTTTTTTTTCGGAGGATTTTTTAATGCTAAGCTATAAACTGTGAACGCCTGCTCATATTGCTTCATTTCATATAAAGCCTCTGCTTGTTGAAAAAACAAAAATCCCTGGTCTTCAGTTATAGAAATTCCCAATCCAAGGTCTGTAACACCAATAATACGCCTTGGATCATTAATATGCCTCAAAACTTCGATCCTCAATTTTATGAGAGAAAAGTCTGCATGAATTGATATCGATCTCTTGAGCACCTCATCTGCCTGTTCATACCTTTGCAGTGCCATAAGAACCCTAACTCTTAAATCTATTGCTCTTACAGGCTTTTTTAATGGATCAAAAGTGTTTTCAAGTTCATTTAAAATTTCTAGTGCTGAATTATATTGCTTCTGTTCAAAAATAGCTTGGGACTGTAAAAAAAGACCTTCTTCTAAGAATGGTGATTCTGGAAACAATTTTTTCAAATTTAAAATAGACGAGTTTACTGAAGTCCAATTCTGTTGATCATGATTAACTTTAGCCAAAAGGAACAGACGATCATCAGCCCTGTTACCATTTTGGTCTACCTGACGCATGGCCATGATTGTCTGCATAGAATTTTTTTCAATTTCATACTGTAAAACTCCATACCAAAAATAATAATCGGAAAGTCGGTCTGAATCCGGGTAACTTTCAAGCAACTGTTTAATCAACATAAATGCCCTCTGGTAATTTAAAGAAACCAGCTCTATCACTGAACTTAAAAAAAGTCCTTCTTCATTTACAATTGAAAACTGTGTGTCGTCTCCCTTCAACAAATATTTTCTTGATGATTCAAGAAATGGTTTCGACTTTTCTATCTGGTCCAGACGAAAATATAGGTATGCATAAATCAGTTCAACTTCATCCTGCCATGACCGCCAAAAAGTACTTATTGAGTTAAGATCAATCTCCAATTTTAGCAAAAAATCGAATTCCTCAACTTTAATAGCCCGGTGCATTAATGCCCTCAAGGCTTGAGCACGAAGTATCTGATCCTCTATATTCATCCAGTCTTTCCATGCCTGTTCAATTTGTTTTGTATGCAGGTTCAGTTTTAAATAAGCTTTAGCGAGTTTATCAGTACTTTGTACACCTAGTTTTTCCAAAGATTTTATAAATTTTTTCGCTTTTTTCCATTGTTTAAGGTTTAGATGAGCATCTAATCCAAGCCATAAAAAATGCTCCATTTTTGAATCATTATAAAATTTTGTATTTTTAGAATGAGTGACTACGAAACTTGTTAATTTCCGCCAATTTTTCTGTGAATAATAAAATTCCCCTAATTGTAATATATGTCGGAAATCATTGGGAAAATCTTTTATCAATTTTTCAAGAACACTGAGTGTTGCCTCATTATTATTTAATTTAACATTCGCCAAATATCTTAAAAAAAGTAGTTTGCTACGAATTTTTTCACTATCAATCTTATTTTCATTTTTATTAATAATATCAATAGCTTTTTTGTATTTATACTGCTTAAAATTCAACCATGCAAGTGTGTATCTACTAAAATCTAGGAAATCAATGTAGCGTTCTGAGTGTTTACTTTTTTTCACCGAATTCAAAAATAGATTCAATGATTTCACAGATTGAGCATATTTTTCGCGCTGAGCAAAGATTTGGCCCTGCCAAAACCTAGACGGAATTATCCAATCAGTTTCGGGATACTCGTCAATGATTGTTTGAAATCTCATTAATGCAAGAGTCAAGTTTCCACGAAATAACTGCATTATACCTTCCTTATAATACTTACCAGACCTGTCCAGCCACCCTGGTTCATTTGGAACAAAACGTGAGTTATGCCAGTCAGGTAGTTCTGGAACTGATGCTTCTGATACTGAAACTAAAGAAAAAATTGGAAGGTCTGGCAATCTAAGTTCAGGAACAGGAAGAGAATATGAACCTAAACGTGTATTTACAATAGTCAAATTGAGGGTGGTTGCAGCTAAGACACTTGAAACAAGGCTAATTATTAAATAGACAATTACTAGAAGAATAAAAAATGATTTAAGTTTCATACGTTTTAAATATGAACACAAAACTAATTTAATTTTTTGCTTTGTCCTGTTTGGAGACCATTATCTCTGCTACTAATAATACTTTTTTGGAATCGTATTAGTTTTTCTGAAGCAATGTTCAAATCCTCAGCAGAAAGTTCCAGCGAATATTCATTACCACTCATTGCATACTGATAACGAGGGTCATAATATTCTTCAAGAAGTACATGGACTATGTTCTTAAATTCACCTTTTCTGAGCCATTTGCGCAACTGTTCGGCTTTTTTCTTTCCTAGCACTTTTTGCATTGATTGCAATATAGAATCAGTTTGTAGAAAAGTTTTATCATCATAAATTTTATATTCTTCCACAATTCTTTGTATCCGTGTATCAAGTGATGCCTGCAGCAAAACAAGAGAACCGTTTTTCATAGCTTCCGCAAGAGCCTGAGGTATAAAAACTTCTCCCACTTTTCTGCTCTCTCCCTCAATGAAAATAGGTTTTTTATTTGGAAATTCAAGAATTTTTTTTGCAACAAGAGCTTCAAAATTTTTTTGGGTCTGAGGAATTTTATTAATTGCTCCAAACAAAGAGCTTCTATGTCCTGCAAATTCTTCTAAGTCCAGATGATCCGGAAGTTTTTTCAGCAATAAGGTCTTGCCAACACCAGTACGACCATGAAGTACAATCAGTGGGGGAACAGGTTTCCTGAGTTGCTCAAGCACATAACTACGATAACTTTTATAACCTCCTTGCAATTGAGCCGCCTGAAAACCTTGATGCTGAAGTAACCTAACAACAGATGATGACCTCATTCCACCACGGGCACAAAAGACCACAAGCCGTTTAGTTTTTAAAAATGTAAGAGAAGAGAGAAATTCCTGAATTCTTGGCTCAAAAAACTCCAGTCCTTTTTCAACTGCAGCATTTTTGCCTATGTTTTTATAAAGAATTCCAATTTCAGCTCGCTCCAAATTATCGAACAATGGAAAATTGAATGCGTCTGGAATACTACCTTTTTTATATTCCTGAAATGTTCTTACATCAATAAGACTATTTTTTTCACAGAGAGCCTCTTTAACTGAAACTTGATCATGCAAGCCACTTAGAAAAGATTCTATCTTTTTTAAAGACTTTTTTGGCTGGACTGAACAAATTTGTGAACTATTCATTCCACAGCAGTAGATTTACTCGACTCTTCATTCTCAACTTGCGAATCAAGTTTGTGAATTTTTCGGACTTCTGAATTGATCGCTTCCGCAATTTCGGGATTTTCCTCTAGAAACTTGATTGAGTTGTCCCGTCCTTGTCCCAAGCGTTCATTATTGTAGGAAAACCATGTACCGCTTTTCTGCACAATATCTTCATTCAAGGCCATATCAATTAATACCCCCATCCTGGAAATTCCAACTCCATAAATCAAATCTACCTCTGCAATACGAAATGGTGGTGCCAATTTATTTTTTGCAACCTTAATTTTCATACGGTGCCCTTTTACCTCATCTCCGTTCTTAATCTGGCTTGCACGTCTAACATCCAGGCGGATACTAGAATAAAATTTGAGCGCATTTCCCCCAGTTGTTGTCTCTGGATTACCGAACACAACTCCGATTTTTGACCTGAGTTGGTTGATAAAAATGAAAATGGCATTTGACTTTGAGGTAACACCAGACAATTTACGGAGTGCCTGGGACATTAAACGAGCATGCAAACCCATGTGAGAATCACCCATATCACCTTCCAGCTCATTTTTTGGAACCAAAGCAGCTACTGAGTCAACAACAACAATATCCACCTTACCTACTCTAACAAGCTGCTCAGCTATTTCCAGTCCCTGCTCACCATAGTCTGGTTGAGCAAGCAAAAGGTCTTCGACTTGTACACCTAATGTTTTAGCATTATATCGGTCAAACGCGTGCTCTGCATCAACAAAAGCGGCAATTCCTCCTTGATTTTGTACTTCAGCAATTGCGCACAGTGCTAGTGTGGTTTTACCGGAAGCTTCAGGTCCATAAATTTCAATAATTCTACCTCGAGGTAAGCCGCCGATTCCGAGTGCGATATCCAAAGCTAAATTCCCAGAGCTAACCGCAGGATAATGCCCTACAGAAGAACCATCCATCTTCATGATTGCACCCTTTCCAAACTGGCGTTCGATTTGCAATATTGCAGATTCCAAATCTTTTTGCTTTTCTTCAGTTACCATTTTCCCTCCTTGAAAATATTTTTTTCACTATTTTAATTACATATTTTAAATATTTGGATTTTAATGAACTCACAAGTGATATGCCTTTAATTATACCTTAGTCTAGAGATGTATTAAAGTAATTCTAATTTTGTTAAAAATATTTATTTGAATGAAATATTGTAAATATAAAAATAATAATCTGACTATGTTATAGTCGCAATGTTATATTCAAAACCTAAGTAAACTTTAAAGAACTATAGCCAGCCATATAACCATTTATGAAGATCAATTGTTACTTTTTTCATACATCACAGACATTTAATAACCACGGGTAACTTGAACCTTGAAGCAATGTTTAATATAGTTGTGTAGCTATTTATCACTATTAAATAACTTATTAGAATGGAAAAAGTACTGGTTACTGGGGGCGCTGGTTTCGTAGGTTCATTTCTTTGTGACAGGCTGATTAATGAAGGACACGAAGTCATTGTTATTGACAACTTCTTTACGGGTAAAAAAGCAAATTTGCTACAGTTACAGGATAACCCAAATTTTGAACTGATCCGACATGATATAGTGCAGCCGATTCTATTAGAAGTTGACTGGATATTTAATCTGGCCTGCCCAGCTTCTCCGGTTCACTATCAGTATAATCCTGTAAAAACTTTGAAAACCAGTGTTATGGGAACGCTTAACATGCTTGGTTTGGCAAAGAGGGTTAAAGCCCGTATTTTACAGGCATCAACTTCCGAAGTGTACGGTGATCCTCAGGTACATCCCCAACCGGAAAGTTATGCGGGACATGTTAATCCCATAGGACTTCGCAGTTGTTATGATGAAGGCAAGCGTGTGGCAGAAACTTTGATGATGGATTATCACAGGCAAAGTCAAATAGATATAAAAATTGTACGAATATTTAATACTTACGGGCCAAGAATGAATACTGATGACGGAAGAGTTGTAAGCAACTTTATTGTTGCAGCACTCAGAGGTGAACCTATAGTCATTCACGGAGATGGACAACAAAGCCGAAGCTTTTGTTACGTAACAGAGTTGGTCGATGCGTTGTACATTATGATGAAAACAGAAAATTTTACAGGCCCAGTAAATACTGGAAATCCGGATGAATTCACTGTTATTGAATTGGCCGAAAAAGTTCTAGAAATGACTAATTCAGTCTCCAAAATAGTAAAAGTAGATGCAAGAGAAGATGATCCGGTTCGCCGAAAACCAGACATTTCATTGGCTAAACAAAGACTTTGTTGGGAGCCAGAAATTACTCTCCAAGAGGGTCTCAGGCCGACAATCGATTATTTTGAGAAGTTATTAAAAGATAACTGAGTTATTTTCATAGTATTGAGTGAATTTAACATTAAATTTACGATCAGCAAATTAATATTGCTGTGTTAGATTAATTTAAATTTATATCGTTTGATTTTATTAGCAATTTTACATCATTTGGATTAGTAATTCCGAGGTATTTAAAAACTTCGTAGAATTAAATTATCAAATAATATTCTTCTTTAATTAAATACTGCTGGTATAAAGCACTTAGAATACGTAAATCAAAACTACATCAATCTGCTTGTATAATAATTACCTGAGGCAAATTGAGTTATTTGGTATTGTAGTCTCTAAAAATAGTTGAAGGTGCTTGCAAACTTTTTCATTTATTATATGAAGCCCCTTAATGTCTCGCCTCCCGGTTTCTTCTGAACTTAATAAAATAGCAAAAGCAATTACTCGCTTCGAAGGACGGGGAATTCTTGTTGGTGGAGCTGTACGTGACCATTTCATGGACCGGAGAATTTCCAAGGACTTGGATGTTGAAGTTTTCGGCTTAAGTATGGAGGAATTGGAATCTGTGTTGAAGCAATTTGGTAACATACATGCTGTAGGAAAATCCTTTGGAGTTCTGAAGCTGAAAACAATGACAGCAGAATATGATTTCAGTTTGCCCAGAAGAGAACAAAAGACCGGCAAAGGCCATAGGGGTTTTAAGATTATTACCGACCCAGCAATGAGTTTCAAGGAGGCGGCATCCAGGCGCGACTTTACTGTTAACAGCATGGGTTATGATCTGCTTGAAAATACTCTATTGGATCCATTTAGAGGAATTGAGGATATAAAACACAAAATATTAAGGCATGTAGGACCGGCTTTTGCTGAAGATCCCCTGAGAGTTTTTAGAGCCATGCAGTTCTCAGCAAGGCTTGAATTTAAAATTTCAGCTCAAACTGCAAAATTCTGCAGAAAATTAGAGCTTTCTGAGTTGCCAAGAGAACGAATATTTGAAGAGTTTCGGAAATTGCTATTAAAAGCAACAAGACCCTCCATTGGATTAAAGTATGCAAAACAACTTGGAGTCTTAAACTATTTTCCGGAACTCAAGGCGCTTATAGGAGTACCCCAAGACCCAAAATGGCATCCTGAGGGTGATGTCTGGACTCACACCCTGATGGTACTTGATGAAGCTGCAAAGCTCAGAACAGGCATTGAAAAAAAAGATATGGTGTTGATGTTTGGAGCGCTTTGCCACGATTTTGGCAAACCTCTTACAACTAAATTTTTAAATGGTCGCTGGAGAAGTCCCTCCCATGATACGGACGGTATCAATCCCACTTTAAGGTTTCTACAGAGGCTTACTGATGATTGGGATCTAATTAAGCAAGTAACCAGTATGGTTAAAGAGCACCTCCGGCCAATTCAACTTTTCAATGAGCGTGACCGGATTAATTCTGGAACAATCAGAAGACTCGCATTACGTGTAAGGATACCTGATCTGATTCTTCTTGCAAAAGCGGACTATTTAGGTAGAAATCTGACTGAAAAAGAGAGGGTTTGTTTTGAGGCAGGAGACTGGCTGCTTGCAGAAGCTGAAAGGATAAATGTTAAGGATGAGAGACCGCATCCTCTACTGATGGGCAAACACTTGCTAAAGCTTGGAATGTCTCCCGGTCCTGAAATTGGAAAAATTTTAAAGCTGGCTTTTGAAAAACAATTGAATGGAGACTTCCAGACAAATGAGCAAGCAATATTTTGGGTAAAAACAAATTACCCTGATCTAGCGGGTATTACCTAATGACTCCACCATCCATCTAATTGAATTTTCTTCATTCTGCTTTCTAATTCACGTTTGATATATTGATATGAAAATTAAACCACTTGCAAAAAACCGTAAAGCAAGGTTCGAGTATGACATACAAAAAACTTTCGAAGCAGGAATTGTTTTAAAAGGTACAGAGGTTAAAAGCATCAGATCAGGACAAATTAATCTTGCAGAAAGTTACTGTAGGGTAGATGAAAAAATGCAGGTATATTTACTCAATGCCCATATTTCACATTACGACTATGGCAATATAAATAATCACGAACCGCTTCGTCCAAGACGTTTACTATTACATCGATCAGAAATACGTCGCCTTTATGGACAATTGAAAGAACAGGGACTCACACTGATTCCTCTTAAAATATACCTGAAAGATGGCTTAATTAAACTGGAACTTGCAATAGGACGCGGAAAAAAAATACACGATAAGCGTCAAAATATTAAAAAACGTGAAGCTCAAAGAGATGTGGCACGAGCACTGAGTGAACGCTCATAAACATTTTATATGATGACAAAAAACACTCTATTAGCTTATGATTCGGAGCAGCAAATTAAGGCTCTAAGAGGTTTGATACAAGAAATAGATTCAATTCAGGCGAAAACATAAATAGAAATGAATATCTTGCTGGCTACCTTGCTAGAATTAGAATTAACTGGTACTGTGGAGACTCTTGGAGGCTAAATTTACATACTTTCTACGGAGCTGGAACTTACCAGCTATTGATTTAAATAGATAAAAAAAATGGAGCCCAATTTTTATGTAGTCGGCGATAATAAAATTACGTCGTTCTTTTTAAGAAATTTCAAATTAATAATCATCCTGCTGATTTTAATAATCATTAGCTTGTCAGCAACAATTGCATACTTGCAGTATATCCACATTAAGGACCTTGAAATTATGAACGACAATTTAGAAAGAGTAAAATCTAGAAGTACGAGTCTAGTTGAAAAATTAAAGAAAAACGGCCAACGTGACTCAAAATGGGAACAGCAGGTATTATCTCAATCTTCTAAACAAAAAAAACTTAACGAACAGCAAGCATCTCTGATTGAAAAGCAAGCAGAAGAAATATCTGAACTTAAATCAATACTCAAGCAACGGGAACAAGTGGTGCAGCAATTTCAGAGTGAAAAAACTTCTACCCAGGATCAAATCAATAACCTTCAGCTCAGAATTCGTAATCTTGAACAGCAACTTCTCAGCACTGAAGTTTCATTAACAGAATCAAAAACCGAAAATGAGAACGTTAGGACCAAAATAGGTGAGCTGGAAAATGAAATTCGTAAATTTGAATTGAAAGAGAAAAAAAGCAGCAAAAAGGCTTCTGACTCTGTAAAAATGCTGAAATCCAAATCTATTGCTAACTCTCCTGTCACAATTGAAAGGTTAAATATAGATGCAGCCAAAGGAAAAATTAAGGTAAGTTTCTACCTGACGAATAAATCTAAAAAACTTGAAATTGGAAGAACAGGGATTTTTCTTTCTTCTCCAAAGAACCTTGATAAAGATATTCCATTAACTATAGAAAACTCCATTCCATACAAAATAAAAAGATATAGAATTATAAGAAGAACATTCAGCAAAGTTAAACCAAAAACATTACTACGTATTTTGATATGGAACGCAAAAAATAAACCCATTGTTGATGAAGTATACCCTATTGTGCAATAGCACGAACTCCATTCAAAACGTCCTTCCCTCACTATGTCCTCTATCATAAGCCTAGAAAATATAACCAAGCGCTTTGGATATCGCTGTATTCTCAATGACATTAGTTTTTCAATTGAAACAGGAGAGTTCATAATGCTTATTGGCAATAATGGAGCAGGAAAATCAACATTGCTTCGTATCATCAGTACATTATCTAAACCAACTCATGGCACAATTACTTTTAATGGAACAAATCAAAAAGAGAGTCTGCGTGAATGGAGACAAAAAATTGGAATAATCTCTCATGAAAACAGATTGTATGGAGATTTGAATTCTGAAGATAATTTGAGAATATTCGGAACACTTTATAGTGTAGAAGATCTTGAAAGCAACACTGATCAAGTACTGCGTAAAACAGACCTTTTTCACGTGGCTAAGTTACCAGTCAGCAATTTCAGTAGTGGAATGAAAAAGCGCTTGATGATCGCTCGGTTAATGCTTTGTAAACCTAAAATTCTGATTCTTGATGAACCCTTCACTGGACTTGACCAACGTTCCAAAAAATTGTTTCAAAATTATCTCACGGCATTTCACCAACAGGGAGGTACAGTGATTATGGTCACACACCAACTAGATCTAGGATTAAAATTAGCAACTCGAGTACTAGTTTTGCATCAAAAGCGTATACAGCATGATAATTCCGTATCAGAAATTAGTATAGACCAGTGTTTTGACTGGCTTGATAAGAATGAAATTTAATACCTTTCTTGACAATAAGAAGACGCTAGAAGTTATACATAATACTTCTATTCGTGAGGTTATTTTAGAACATAAAACACTGAGCAGAATGGGCAGGCTAGATACTAAATCTCTGCTTTCTCTAGTTGATATAGCACTAAATTCAGGATTTTCACCTGTTTTGCAGTGGGATATACTCTGTACCGAGAGTAATTTTGGGAACTGTATAAAGCTGCTTGAAAATCTTCCTTTATCAAAATTTGTAGCCATTCGAGTACAGGACATTGGAGCTGCAGAGTGGGTTCGAAACGAACTGCCCGAGATTCCAATACATTTTATTGTAGAAACAGGAAACCACAATTTAACAGGACTTTTACGCTGGCATAAATATTTTGGTCAGCAACTGCAACGCTTTGCACTTTCCAGTGAACTGCCGATATCAACATTAATTAATTATTGTCGCTCCCTAACTGTTCCATGTGAAATTTTGGCCGTAGGCAAGATTTTATTATTTTATACACCACGCAAGCTACTTAGTAATTTTGAAACTTCAAAAAATTCTTTTGAATTCATGGAAAAGATATTAGTTCCTTCGGATCAACAGCAAAGGCAATTTCGAACAATTCAAAATCAACATGGGACTTTTATGTATCATCATAAGGATCTATTTTTATTAGATTTTATTCCTGAATTGCAAAAAGTTAACCTGCAGGTTCTTAGACTTGATTTCAGAAATATAGAAATCAAACCAGATTGTATAAAAAAAATTGACAGCCTACTGGGTTCATTTGATAAGCAGAAAGTGAAGTCACTTAAATCAAAATGGCACTCTAAAGTAACAAGCGCCTTTTTCAGAGCTAACCGTACAGACCTAGCAATCTCTCGAATTAAAAACCCGCATCGCAAGGATCATGGAAAAACCTTGGTTGGATGCATAGTTGAAGCTGTAAAAGAACAACACCTAATTATTTTAACACGTAAATCATTCCAGTCTGGAAAATCATTATTGGGGATTACTCCCGAAGGCAGAGACTGTATTATTTCAACAGCTAGCATTCGAACCATAGATGGACAACCTGTTATGGAAATTGAATCTGGAAATTTATATAAGGTTCCACATGTCAAATATGTAACAGTTGAAACTCTGGTATACAGCCGGCCTGGATGAATGAAATTTGTGTTTATTCCATTTAATGGCTATGATCCTTAGCCTGGCATTATAATGTTTCCAGAACTTTTCAAAAAATCCCAATTTAATTCTTAAATTTTTCATATAAATCAATTATTTATGCAAGTATATCGTTTCCAGAAAAAATCTGTCGACATTCCAAGAACCGTTGTAACCATTGGAAACTTTGACGGGATTCATCTGGGACATCGTGCACTAATCTCAGCTGCAGTCAATGAGGCTCATTTGCAAGAGTGTGCCAGTGCACTGGTAACTTTTAATCCTCATCCGCAGGAAATTATTCATTCTCAACAAAAATTTTCACATATTTGTACATCTGTTCATCAATTAAAGTTACTAAAGGAACAAGGACTTGACGAGGTACATATAATTAATTTTACCTCGGAATTGTCTCAAATGCTTCCAGAAAAATTTGCTCTTCATTTTTTGATCAAGCGCTTTGAACTGGTCAAGCTTGTAATTGGGTATGACTTCAGATTTGGAAAAAATCGTGAAGGAGATTTCAAGTTACTTGAGAACCTAAGCCAGCAATTTAATTTTTCACTTGAGGAAATAGATCCAGTTCAACAAAAAGGACGAACCGTAAGCAGTTCCCTTATAAGGCAATTAATCCGTGAATTCCGTTTTGCTGAAATTCCTCAATATTTAGGGAGGGAATATAGTATTTATGGCATAGTGGAAAAAGGGGAGCAGCGTGGAAAAAAACTTGGTTTTCCTACAGCCAATATTTATCCAGAAGTTACATTAGTATTAGCTCCTGGAGTTTATGTTTCAAAAATTAAATTAGCAAAGAAAAATTACTTTGGTATTACCAATGCTGGGTATAAACCAACATTTGAAAATCACACTTTTACAGTTGAAACTTTTATTTTTGATTTTGAAAATGACATTTATGGTGAATATCTGGAAGTAATACCTCTGCATAAATTACGTCCGGAAGCTAAATTTATAGGCATAGAAGACCTGAAACAACAAATCAAGAAGGATGTGAAAAGTGCCCAGAAATATTTGATTTATAATAATTTGTCATCATTAATTTCCTAACTAAGCGAAATAGAAAATTGTATCACTGTAGCTTTTTTATAAGTTTTTCCTTAAAATAGCCATTTATTATAATAACTTATGCAAGAGCCTTTTACATAAAGTGTGTGAACTATATTTTTATGAACCAGTATTAAAATAATGTTGAATTAAGCTAATGTATAATTACCATCCAGAAAGGATTTTAATTGACACGGCAGTTTCTGAAGAGCCGTTGACTAAGCAAATATGCCGTCGATTTCCAGATGTGCCAACCCATAAAGTAAAGAATTACAACTGGCATAAGGAAAGTTTCTTAAATGATCCATTGAAAAATCCTCTATCACAAGGAAAGAAAACATTGCACCTCAAATATTTTCATGGGACATCAATTAAGGCTTGTCCTGGATTTACAGATAATCTTGTCTGTTGCAATTATTTCACATTGGATCTTATTGAAAACTGTCCTTTTGAGTGTACATACTGCATTTTGCAGGCATTCCTGAACAAGCCTGTAATAACTGTTCATGCAAATCTTGAAGACATTTTGAAGCAGGTGCAACAGCGAACTTCTTCGCAACCTGACACTTTATTTCGCATCGGAACTGGTGAGCATTCTGACAGCTTGGCATTAGACAAAATCTTAGGTATTAACCATCATGTAATAAAATTCTTTGCTACCCTTCCAAATGCATTACTTGAGTTGAAAACTAAGTCAAATCATGTTGAACATTTGCTTGAAGTTCCTCATGGCGGAAAAACAGTAATTTCATGGTCAGTAAATCCTCAGGAAATCATAAAAAAAGAGGAACTCAAAACAGCAACCTTGAATGAAAGGATAAAGGCAGCCAGGATGGCTTCAGATGCAGGATACAAAGTTGCATTCCACTTCGATCCTATGATTGATTATCCTGACTGGGAAAAAGGGTATCAGGGACTGGTGGAAGAGATTTTTGACAATGTTGCCCCAGACAGAATTGCATGGATCAGCCTTGGCACACTACGTTACATTTCTTCGCTGAAATCGATCGTGGATGAACGCTTTCCTAACAGTCGAGTATTTTTAGGTGAATTCGTCCCCGGTATTGATGGTAAAATAAGATATTTAAAAAAAATACGCCAGCGTCTTTATCGAAATGTACAGCAAAAAATAGAAAAACTGGCCCCTAATGTACCAACATATCTCTGTATGGAAAGCAGTCAGCTCTGGAAAAATTCAATGCCTAACAAGCCAGAAACTGCTCCGGAGATGGAAGAAATTCTTTTAAGAAGCATTGAGAATCGTTATCCAAATGAAAAACAATGCCTGATTTAAAACTGGTTGAGATTATTCCTCTTTTTCCTTTACACGGAACAATTTTACTGCCCGGATCTGTCCTTCCACTTCACATTTTTGAAGCACGATATCGGCAGATGGTGGAACACATTTTGGAAAATGATGAACTGATGGTAGGTATTATCCAACCTGAAGTACAGGATTCAAAAAAACTATGTAATGTGGGCTGTGCCGGAACAATAGAACATTCTCAGCAACTGCCAAAAGGAAATTATTTGATTCAACTACACGGTAAATCCCGCTTTAAGATTGTTGAAGAACTAGAAACCGAAACGCTCTACAGGAAGGCCAAAGTCGAGTATTCTTCATTTACAAATGACACCAAAGAAGCCTGTCTCTCAAAGGATACGAAACTCTTGTATAAAAATTTTCGTGAATATTCTGAAAGGAATAAGTTAAAAATTGAATGGGAAAAAATAGAAGAAATTCCTGCAAATTACCTTGTTAATTTACTCAGCATGAACCTTGATTTTTCTGGGATTGAAAAACAAACTCTTCTGGAATCTCCTGACCTAGACTCCCGCCTTGAAGACTTAATAGCTTTGATGGGTATGTCAGACCTAAGCGAAGATTTAGATGATTCTTCACCAAATTATTTGAACTGAAACCAAAAAGTTGGGATTCCAACCAAAGAATTATTAAATAATGACCAAAATATTTACAAGAACCTTTAAGCAATTTCCAAAAATTATTAGGTGCCAATACCAACCCTATAGTAAAAACTGAAAAAACATCCATGAAAAATATTGCAAAAACATTCCTTTTCAAATTTCTCTTATTACTAATAAGCATTTCTATCAAAAATTCCCCAACATATGGTCAAGAATCATCTGTATATAATCAAAACCCTGTTTTAGGATTTATAGACGGGAAGCAGGTAACATTTGAAGATGTAAGAAATAAAAAAACGAATGATCTCAGCTTGCAGCTTTATAAGCAATTGAGTGACAGATTGATGGAGTATTCAATAAAAAAACTTGCAAAAAAGCACTCTGAAATCAACCTTACACCGAAAAAAAAAGTAACTCTCAAAGAAATCATTTCTTTTTTTGAACAAAATAACCTTCAAAAACGCGGAACACTTGATCAGCTCCGCCCCCAGATTAAGATTTTTCTGCAACAGCAAATTCATAATCAGCATCTGTTAGATCAGTATTCATTGGCCTTGGAAAAAGGTTGGGTAGTTTCTCATCTTAAACCTCCTTCCGAATTATTGCTTGTAGGAAATATAAAAACTGGCTATCTCAGAGGAAACAAAAAATCGGCCGTAATCCTTCTTGAATTTTCTGACTATCAATGTCCTTTTTGCGGACGGGTACAACCAACTATCAATAGGCTAATAAATGATTACAAAGACAGAGTCACTTTCGGCTATAGACATTTCCCATTGTCTTTTCACAAAGAAGCTGATGAAGCAGCCATTGCTACTGAATGTGCTCGGGAACAAGACAAATTTCTTGAATTTCATCTTTTGTTATTTTCACGTCAAAAAGCACAAACATCCTCTGATCTTAAAAAATATGCACGTAAAATAAAAATAAGTTCTCCTGAAAAATTTGACAAATGTTTGGACAGCGAAAAATTTCGTGGGCTGGTCGAGCAGGATATTAGCGACGGTTCAAAGCTTGGAATTACAGGAACCCCGGGGTTTTTAGTTGGAACATTCAACCCAAAGACAGGAGAAATAAAGGGAGAGGTTCTCTCTGGTGCTCAACCATACAATGTATTTAAGAAAACACTGGACAAATACTTGAGCCGACAACAAAACTTATGAACAAATCTGATCTTCGCCAAGAACTTGAGAATATCGAGTGTCCACATCTTCTGGTTATTGGTGATCTAATGCTGGATCATTATTCTTGGGGAGAAGTGGATCGTATTTCTCCAGAAGCTCCTATTCCTATTATGAAAGTAAAGAAGGAAGACCAACGATTGGGAGGAGCAGGGAATGTGGTAATGAACTTAACTACTTTGGGTGCAGAAGTTTCTGTCTGTGGAGTTACAGGAAAAGATGAAACTGGAGACATCATCAACAAATTGCTTGCAGAAAATGAAGTTGATTGTTCTGGAGTTATAGTCTCGGAAAATTATAAAAGCTGCCTCAAGCATCGAATGATAGCAGGTCAAACACATTTACTCCGCATGGACATAGACCCTGACTCCAATAAAGATATTCCTCAAAATCAAATAATTGAATATTTGCAAGAGAAAGTACCTAAATGTGACGCAGTAATAGTTTCTGACTATGGAAAAGGACTGCTTAGTTACTCTGTTCTCAAAGAACTTGCATTGTGCGGTAAAAGACATGGAATACCCGTTATAGGTGATCCAAAACGTACTTCAGATTACAGCATATATCAGGACTTTACCCTAATAAAACCTAACCGTAAAGAAACTGAAGCAGTAGTTGGGTTTTCTCTCAACGATCGAAATGACTTTCTTCGAGCTGCAGAAAAACTAAAAAAAGAAATTCGTCTTGATTACCTTGTCATTAGTCTTGATCAGGACGGTTTGCTGCTTTTTCAAAGCCATGATAATTATCATTTTTTTGAAGCTCAAACACAGGAAGTTTTTGATGTCGTAGGAGCAGGCGACACAGTCAGCAGTGTATTGGCTTTTATGATTGCCGGTAAAGCTAGTATTGAGAGAGCTGCTTACTGGGCACAACTTGCAGCAAGCATGGAGATTCAACATGTAGGGGTAGTTTCATTCACAAAAAATGAGCTACTTCAACGATTTGAGTTTGGGGAATCATCCTCGAAAATATTGACACTAGAACAACTTTGCCGAACTTTACCAAGTGAAGTCCCTGTTGTATTTACAAATGGTTTTTTTGACAATATCTCAGCAGGACACTTGAAATTCCTGGATCATTTGAAAACCCTACAAGGGTTTAATGTAGTAGGAATTAACAGTGACAAAAGTATTGCCAAGCAAAAAGGAGAGAACCCTTTACTAAATGAACGTGAACGTGCATTGCTGCTATCAGCTGTGGAAGCAGTAGATAGAGTAGTGATTTTTAATGAACTTGATGCAAGTACGATGATCAGGCGTATTCGTCCTCAGATAGTAGTCAAGGGGAAACGATTCTTCAACAAACAAATGCCTGAAGAAAAAGCCATTGAGGAAACCGGTGCCAAACTTGAATTTTTTCCTGAATATTAATATTTATGACATTAATTCTTTACCTTCCCTTTTTGCTAAAAATATTGATTTAATAAAATACTAAAAAATAATCTTTAATTAAATTACTACGAACAATGACTATAAATATTTCTGATGTATTGGACATCGTAAATCGTCAAAACCAATGGAGGGCTAGAGAGACTATAAACCTTATTGCCAGCGAAAATGTGCAGTCTGTTGCAGTCAAAAATGCCGAGATTAACGATTTTATGGGAAGATACGCAGAAGGTCATCCCAACACAGATCAAAAAGACGGACGATATTATGAAGGTACTCGTTATATAGACCAAATAGAGAGTATGGCTGTTAGCGAAATGACCAAGCTAGCAAACTGTCTTCAAGCAGATGTGCGTCCGATCAGCGGAAACGCTGCAAATACGGCGGTCGCATTAGGAATTTTACGAGGTAATGACACAGTAATAGTGAACTCAATTGAGAATGGAGGTCATATCAGTCATAACCCCATAGGAGTTGTCGGAAGAAGAATTCAAGTCCGTGGAAAAATTCTTACACCAGGACATGAAAATTCAATTAATTTGCATTTTTGGCCAACCACCCAAGACGGATATCACTTGGACACAACAAGATGTTTAGATTTGTTGGAACAAACTTCTCCTAACTTGGTTATTCTGGGAAAAAGCCTTTTTCTTTTTCCTGAGCCTGTTAAAGAAATTGCTGAAGTATGCCGCGCTAAAAATATCCCCATACTTTATGATGGTGCACATGTGCTGGGACTAATAATAGGTGGAAAATTCCAAGACCCTTTTCAAGAAGGTGCACACTTTATAAATGCCAGCACTCACAAAACCTTTCCGGGACCTCAACGCGGTGTTATTTTAGGTAATATGAGCAATGATCAGGAAATGAAATGGTGGAACAGCGTGGACAGGGGTGTAATGCCAGGCTCTTCAAGCAGTCATCATTTACATACTCTTCCAGGAATGTTAATAGCAATAAGGGAAATGGCTGAATATGGAAATCAATATGCTTCGCAGACAGTTGCTAACGCTAAAGCATTCGGGCAGGCTCTTGCGGATGAAGGTGTTAATGTAGAAGCAGAAGAATTTGGCTTTACGGAAAGTCATCAGTTGGCAATAAATGTTACCAATTTTGGAGATGCAAAAACAATTGCCCGCTCACTTGCAGAAAATAATAACATTATCACGAATTATAACCTTCTTCCAGGAGACAAAGAACCGAATAATCCTTCCGGTCTAAGAATTGGTGTACAGGAAATGACACGCTATGGCATGAAAGAAGCAGAAATGCAGGAACTTGCCGGCTTAATGAAGGCAGGGCTTGAAGGAAAATTTGTAAAAGACAATGTCATACAATTTCGTAGTAGTTTCACTGAAGTACACTACGCCTAAGCCATTACATAGCAGTACTTTACTTTACTTAAACTAAAGAAAAAAATATACATTCTCAATCAGACTTTTTTACCGGATTTTCTTCCATGTGTTGATTTTTTCTTCCGCCAGATAAAGTCCAATGGAGTTCCTTCAAAGCCAAAATGATGACGGAATTGGTTAGCAATATATCGCTCGTAGGCAAAATTGGTTTTGTCAGGATTATTGGTCATGAAAACAAACGTCGGAGGTGCAACACTGACTTGATTTCCATAGAAAATTTTAGTTGGACGTCCTGATTTAGAAGGTGGTGGATGTTGATTAACAATAATCTGTAAAATAGTATTCAGGTCAGAAGTCTGTATTCGGCGTAGATATTGTTTGTGCACTTGAAAAATGAGATCAAAAATCTTTTGTACTCGCTGCCCGCTCTTTGCACTCACAAAAATCATTGGTGCAAAACTGATAAAGTTCAATCTGTGAAAAACTTCATTTTCAACTTCCATCCTGCTTTTGCATTCCCTTTTCGCTAGATCCCATTTATTCAAAACGATAACCAATGACTTCCTGCGCTCATTTACATAACCAGCAATTTTCAAAACCTGCTCAGTGATTCCTTCCTTAGCATCAATTATTAGAAGGGCTAAGTCTGAGCGTTCAATCGACCTGAGTGCAGATACAATGCTGAAAGTTTCTATTTTCTGGCTTACTTTTCCTCGCCTTCGTATTCCTGCAGTATCCACCAGAAGAATCTCCTTTCCCTGATAAACACAAAGACTATCTACCGGATCTCTTGTAGTACCTGAAACTGGATCAACAATCATTCGTTCTTTGCGGAGTAAAGCGTTTACAATAGACGATTTACCAGCGTTAGGTTTTCCGACAACAGCAACAGCTACCGGAGTATCTGGATTATTTAACGCCTTTTCGGAATCTAGATTTTTCTGCTGGAGGGGAACTTTCTGATTTACTTCCTGAAGCAAGCCTTCAATGCCACGATTATGTTCAGAAGAAATAGGAAATATTTTCTCAATGCCAAGCCGGTGAAACTCCAAGCTTTCATTTTCGAGACGTTGATTATCTGCTTTATTGACCACAACAAACAGCGGTCTTTCAGCTTCAACTAATGTGCGGTATATTTCTTCATCTGCAGGAGTCCAACCTTCCTGAGCATTAACAACAAATAAAACACAATCTGCTTCTTCAACAGCAAATTGTGCCTGCTTTGCCATTTTCTGAACGAGTGAGGTCTCCGCAACAGGCTCAAATCCGCCTGTGTCAACGACAATAAATTCAAAGCCGTGATATTGTGCTTTACCATAATTGCGGTCACGAGTTATCCCGGGTTTTTTCTCTACGAGGGCAGAACGTCTACCAATGAGGCGGTTGAATAATGTTGATTTTCCAACATTTGGCCTGCCGACAATGGCGGCAATGGAGAGCAGAGTGGACATAGATTTCTGAAATTGATGCTAAACATCAAGATTCTTTACTCTAAGCGCGTTTTCCTCAATGAAGTTTCGGCGTGGTTCAACTTGATCACCCATCAAAATGGTAAAGATTCCATCTGATTCTACTATATCTTCAATGGTTACTTTTTTAAGTGCCCTTACTTCGGGGTTTAGTGTTGTTTCCCATAATTGTTCCGGATTCATTTCACCCAATCCTTTGTAGCGCTGGATGTACATACCTTTTTTACCGAAATTTATAATAAAATCCAACACTTCAAACCAAGATTGAAAAAAATTACTCTCACCTTCTTTTTCATCAGTTAAAACAATACCTTTTTCACCCAATGCAGCTTTAAGCCTCAAATGTTCATCAAACATCTGAGAGTAATCATAGGCACTCAGATTTTCAAGTAAATTAAGAGAAAGCTCAATTTTTTGTCCGTTTGCTTCAATTAAAACATTGCTACCCTTCTTATCAGGATCAACAGTAATTTTATAATCTTGATAAATGTTCTTTAAAGAGCTGATACAATTAATAATATGCTCTGCTCCTCCTAAATCTATCTCAATTTGGTGCTTAAGCAATAGATTGATCAGCATTGTGAGGTTGGGATTATAGCACAATCGATCGTAATGGGTTCTGTAAAGTCTAATCTGCATAGCGGTCCGAAAAAGTTCTTCTCCAGTGATTTTAGTTCCATTCTCAGGCTTAAGAATTAATGTCTCACTTGAAGATCTAACAAGCCGTTCAGTCAATTCATTTTCATCTCTCACGAAGAAACTGGTACGCCCCTTTTTAGCCCTGTATAAAGGTGGCTGAGCAATGTAAAGATAACCATTCTCAATAATTTCAGGCATTTGTCTGTAGAAAAAGGTTAGAATCAGAGTCAAAATGTGGCTGCCGTCTACATCCGCGTCAGTCATGATAATGATTTTGTGGTAGCGGATTTTTTCAAGATTAAATTCTTCCTTGCCGATTCCAGTACCCATTGCAGTTATCATGGTCTTTATTTCTTCATTGGTGAGCATCTTGTCAAAGCGTGCCTTTTCCACATTTAAGATTTTACCTTTCAAAGGCAAAATTGCCTGATTCTTTCGATCACGACCCTGTTTAGCAGATCCTCCAGCGGAATCACCCTCAACTAGAAACAGCTCACTAAGAGAAGGATCAGATTCCTGACAATCTGCAAGCTTTCCTGGAAGCGTGCTGAATTCAAGTACATTTTTTCTTCGTGTAAGTTCCCTTGCTTTTTTCGCAGCAAGTCTTGCCCTTTGTGCATCAATGGCCTTTGCAACAATCTTTTTTGAAACAGAAGGATTTTCTTCAAGATATGCTCCCAAGTATTCCGAAACTAGTGTTTCAACTTTTCCTTTAATTTCAACATTTGTTAATTTGATTTTTTTCTGAGATTCAAACTGTGGTTCAGGCACACGAGTGCTGATAACAGCAGCCATCCCTTCCCGAACATCTTCACCTGAAAAATTTTCTTTGGAATCGTTGGCAATATTATTTGAGGTCATATAATTATTGAGGGTTCGGGTAAGAGCCCCCTTGAAGCCGGTAAGGTGTGTTCCTCCATCTATTGTATTGATAGTATTAACAAAAGAGTAAATTCTCTCGGTGTAGCTGTCGTTGTACTGGAAAGCTACTTCAATTTCCACATCTTCTGATTTTCCGGAAAAATAAACCGGTTCTTCATGAAGCACATTTTTGTTTTCGTTGATATGCCTAATGAAAGAAGAAATTCCGCCATCATATTTAAATTCCTGAAATCGCTCACTGCGGTTATCCCTGATTGAAATCGTGATGCCCCTGTTCAAAAAAGCCAGTTCTCTTAACCTGTGGGCTAATATTTCGTAATTGAATTCCACTTGATCAAAAATTGTATCGTCAGGCCAGAATGTGATATTCGTTCCGGTTTTTCTACTGTCTTCAATCTGCTGAAGCTGGCTTGCTGTGTTCCCCTTTCGATATTCCTGTTTCCATAAAAACCCTTCGCGGTGAATTTCTGCAATCATCTTGTTTGAAAGAGCATTCACAACAGACGCTCCCACACCATTCAATCCACCGGAAACCTTGTAGTTACTGTTATCAAATTTACCACCCGCATGTAGGCGGGTCAGAATCAGTTCTACTGCAGGAATACCTTCTTCTTCGTGAATTCCTACTGGTATTCCCCTACCATTATCCTCCACCGAAATACTACCATCAGAATTTATTACCACATGAATTTCAGTACAGAAACCAGCTAAAGCTTCATCAACGCTGTTATCTACTACTTCAAAGACCAGATGATGTAGTGCGGTATTATCAACACCACCAATATACATGCCTGGTCGCAAGCGTACTGCTTCAAGTCCCTGCAGCACTGTAATATTTGATTCATCGTAATCCGTGATTTCTACATTTTGATTTTCCTGCATATTGTTCCTTAGAAATACAAACGAAGTAAATTATTTCATTATGAATTCAGACAAGCTGTCCTTCGACAACCTGAAACTGTCTATCTGGTGAAGAATTTAATGGCTCAGAGGTTGAAGTGATAAAAATTTGATTTTTTAAATGTAAAAAATATTTAAACACAGAGTTAACAACTTCTTCATCAAGTTCCGAAAAAAGATCATCAAAAATCAT